>NZ_JAUBVJ010000090.1:0-32691 GCF_036702785.1 Microcoleus sp. AR_TQ3_B6
CATTCCATCATTCCTCTTTCACGATCGTCGCTCTATTTTACTATTTTTCTCCGCCCTTTACAAAAAAGCACTACCCTGCATCGAACCGGTGGCGAATACTTTCGCGCCCGAATCTGCTGTATAAATCGTCATGTCAGCATACCGAGTTCCCCCGCCGTGAGGGTATGGAGAA
The DNA here is from genome assembly GCF_036702785.1 of Microcoleus sp. AR_TQ3_B6. Taxonomy (NCBI): domain Bacteria; kingdom Bacillati; phylum Cyanobacteriota; class Cyanophyceae; order Oscillatoriales; family Microcoleaceae; genus Microcoleus; species Microcoleus sp. AR_TQ3_B6. The sequence goes on from NZ_JAUBVJ010000090.1 coordinate 173, forward strand.
TGGGCGACCCGAACTATATTTTTAGGGGCATTGCCAAACATTCGATCGACTTCATAACCCAACAGTCCCGGCAACTTGTCGCCCTTTTTTAACGCAGTTTTTTCTAGCAGCCAACCGGGGGCATTTTCATCAATGACAATATCAGAATTAACTTGAAATGTCTCGTACATAACGCCGATTAAAGCATCTTCGGGACTGCCGACAGTGCGGTCTCGCCAGCGAGTTGTTACTAAAGAATAATGTGCTGGAGATTTATGATTAGTTGTTGCTATTTCAGCGCGTTCGGGTTTGTCGATGCCATAATTTAATTGCTCGCCTGCCGCTATTTCTACCGGCGAATTAACGGCGCCAAGTTCTACTTTCAATCCGCCCAGAGGGTCTAAATCGGCCATTTCTTTATAAGCAACTACAGTTCGGTTTACTTCGCCGGTAATCCGGCTGGGTTCTAGGCGAATCTGCCAGTAGCAAATATTGGAACCAAAAAAGCCGATACTGACGCCTTCATCTCTAGCTGCTTCTATATTTGCCCGCATATCTCGCGACCAATATTCGTCGTGACCTACGGACAAAAATGCTTTGTGAGACAACAGCAATCGGGAGTTAAAATGCGTGTCAATGTTGGTGGCATAAGTAACATCGTAGCCTTCTTTTTCCAGCCACCTGACCATATTGTATTCCCAACCAGCGCTCGAAGTTCTCCTTTTTGGCTGAAAATTTGTGATAAATTCCCCCGCACCTATGCCGTAACTGGCTTTGCGGTTGGGACTCATGGCATAGGGCCGATTAAAGGAAACTTTGTAGGCTTGTTTGGCCTGACTGTTCCAGCGGTAAAGCGATTTGTAGCCCCAATTGTTGTAGGCTTGATAAGTGGTGACGCTGGATTGAAATAAAATGTCTGATTTGCGATCGTCATCCCGGACTACAAATATGATATAACTTTGCTTTCCAGTTCGGCTGGCGGTTAGTTTAGCTAAATAAATACCGCTTATCCAGTCATCGCCGCGATCGGGAATTCGCAAAATATACGGGTCTTTCCAATTGCATTCTATCAGTCCCGATGCTTCATCTTCTATAGGCAGAGGCTGTCTGGTTCCCTTGCGAATAATTGGCTCGTTCATCCGCCGCCCGCCGAGTCCGTCATACCATCCGGTGCGGAATATTTCTATAGTATAATTGGGTTCTTTCGTGTTGACAAATAATTTAATTTCGCCGCCGACATTGACGCTGGTCAAAGAGGCGTAACCTTCGATTTCTCGCTTGGTGGCAGGATTTTCTAACTCCCAGTCGGCGGTGCCGGCTTTTTGGTTTTCTCTGGCTATGGGATTGGTGGCGACCGCACTTTTTTCAGAATTTAAATAGTGTTGAGAAGGTGCTGCGCTGTTAGAAAAAAAAGGGGCTGCGAAACCGATTGAGAAAGCTTTAAGAAACTCTCGGCGGCGCAATTTCCACAATAGTTTAACTGTCACGGGTAATAAGTATAGGGTTTTAGGTGATGGGTTTTACAGTTGGGTTTTGGTTGAGCGGGCATAACATAAATTAACATTAACCCAAAAGATATCATACCTTAGATAGAGTGTGTCCGATAGCCCCGTGTCAAGTGCGATCGCGATCCGACTGGGGAATGTGTCTTAGTATTTCTTCACATATCGTGATTTCGGTCTATGATATATGCCTTATGGCGTATTTGTGTTTAAAGCCCGTTACCGCGTACCGCTGATGAGTCAATCAACTAATTCACCGCTATCCCAACCATTTTCTCGACGCACCGCCCTCAAATTCCTCGGAGTCGGTGCCACTGGCGGGCTGCTGGGCTACTCTCGATTTTCCAAGCCAGAGCCCGCCGTTTTTGTGCAAGATTCTCTTGACTTGCCGCGAATGCTGAATAAGCACAAAACCGTTGCAGTAGTAGGGGCAGGCTTGGCAGGGCTCGCCTGTGCTTACGAGCTCAGTCAGCGGGGTTTCGCCGTGACGCTGCTGGACAAATCGCCCCAACTCGGCGGTAAAATTGCTAGTTGGCCGATACAAGTCGGCAACGAAACTTTTATGATGGAACACGGTTTCCACGGTTTTTTTCCGCAATACTACAACCTCAAAAGCGTAGTTGAAGAACTAGAAATTACCGATAACTTTGTATCTTTAGAATCCTACGCCGTTGTGTTTCGAGACGGCAAATACAAACCAGAAGTTTTTCGTCCCAACCATTCAGCTTTCCCCTGGAATATAGTTGACTTGGGGATATCTTCTCCCAACCGGCTCAAGTGGGGAATCAATCTTACAAAACCTGCTCACTGGCAAGTATTTCGGGAAATCGGCGGTTTTCAGAGTAAAAAAAGTTTCGCTCGCCTCGACAACATATCAGTTGCAGACTGGGTAAAAGGTGAATTTCCGCGCGGGCTTTATGACTTGTATTTTCTGCCTTTTGCCAAGTCCAGCCTCAACGCTCCCGACGAATTGAGCGCGGGAGAATTAATGCAATTTTTCCACTTTTACTTTTTCGGAAATCCAGAGGGTTTGGCCTTCAACGGTACGCGGCAAGATATGGGTACGAGTTTGGTGCAGCCTATTGCCAAAGCCATTGAAACCAAAGGCGGAAAAGTATTGACAGATGTCGCAGTCAGTGAAATTCGCTGGGAAAACGGTCAGATTGATTCTCTGAGTTACCAGTCGGGAGACGTGCAAAGTAAAATACCTTTTTGGGTGAAGCGGAACGCCCTATTAACTGACAGCAACTCTACCGAATATTTCGGCGCAGGGGACAGCGTATTTGCCGCCGCACAGTCTGGAAAAGAGGCAATTTCTCTGAGCTGCACTCACCAAGGCTGCACAGTTCAGAAACAGAACGACGGTCAATTTCACTGTCCTTGTCACGGGGCAGTTTTTGATGCCGAAGGGCGAGTTGTCAGCGGGCCTGCTCAGCGGGATTTGCCTCGATTTAAGGTACTGGATGAAAAAGCAGATGAGGTACAGTTAGCAGCAGTTAAGCAATCGCCGCCGCAAAATTTCGGAGAAACATTGAAGGCTGATTACTATGTTTTTGCGGCAGATGTTCCGGGGATGCAGCATTTGTTTAGTTTGAGCCGCGGCGAGGTGAATCCGCAGGTGCAGGGCCGGATCGAGAGCTTGAAAATAGCCGATCCGTTTGCAGTAGCCCGCTTTTGGTTCGATCGCGAATTTCCCTGGGAACACAGCAATTTCACTTCGCTTTCCGGCTACAAACTGACTGACAGCATTACGCTTTACCACAAAATTCAGGATCAGTTCATCGAGTGGAATCAGGAAACTGGCGGTAGCGTAGTGGAACTGCACGCTTATTGTTACAAGGAGAAAGAATTTCCGAACCAGCAAGTGTTGCTAGCGACTTTTGAGCAAGAATTGTACGAAATTGTACCGGAATTAAAAGAGGCAAATATGCTGCACCGGGAATTGGTAAATCAAAAGAATTTTTCTGGGTATCCGCCCGGTAGTTATGCAGAAAGACCGGAAACTTGCTGCGCTGTTCCCAATCTTTTGTTTGCGGGAGATTGGGTAAAAATGCCGTTTCCTTGCGGTTTAATGGAAAGGGCCGTGAGCAGCGGTTTGTTGGCAGCTAATGCGATTTTATATCAGGAGGGTTTGCAGAGGCGATCGCTCTTGACGGTGAATCCCGAAGGCGTGTTAAAAATCTAAGGCTTGCAGCGGGGCGGGTTTTATAAATCGTCAAGTATCGGCTGCTATTCTCGGTGAAACCCGCCCCAGCCATACCATTTTAGATTTTAGATTTTAGATTTTAGATTTGAAAAAATGGGAATGACTGATTCAATAAGGGTTTGGAGCTTTTCTACAGTTGCGTTGTTTTTTTAAGATAAGTTACGGTTTGCGGGTGTCGTTTCGCTGAGGAGAAAAGGCACAGCTTGCGGCCCCAAAAAAATATCTGCGTTGAGGGGGGTGGATATGCGGTTAAAATATTATTGAATGAGTATAAAGCAATAATAGATGCTGAAGAATAACTGCAAAATCCGCAATAAATCTGTAATGTTTGATGCTTTTGCAAGAGAATACGATTTCGCGGCCAGCTTGCAAAGCCAGAACGATTTCTTTACTAAAAACCTATCTGCTTGCAAAGGTGCAGCATTAGATATTGGCTGCGGTTCGGGAATTCTTGCTTTTGAATTAGCCCAGTATTACGATAATGTAGTCGCCGTCGATTTATCAGAAAAAATGCTGGCGATCGCCAGTCAAAAACGCTCTGCCCCCAATATCGAATACATCCAAATGGATGCCAGTCAATTAGCGCTCGATAGCCAATTTGATTTAATAGTTAGTGCTGCCACTTTTCACCAACTGCCCAACCTCGCCGCCGCCCTCTTAGAAATTAAAAAATTGTTAAAGCCGCAGGGGAAAATCGTGTTTTTAGATAATATATCGGAAGGCGAAAAACCTGCTACAATATGCAACATAATACGTGCAGCGAGAGATTTTATTCCCGACTGTTCCACCTACGGAACTCGCAATGCTTTAAGATTATTAAGATTTAGACTTTCGCCAAGCTGGTTGAAATATTTAGCGAGCAGCAGGTATTTGTCAGAACGGCAATTTAAAAAACTTTACTGTCGTTGCTTTCCCGGCTGTTATTTTGTAAAATTGGGTGGTTTTATGGGCGTAATTTGGGAATATTTGTAATGCAAAACAACGCGATAAAATCGGTATCTGCAAGGGGAGAAAAAACTCACATCCGCCAGTTGGGCATTAATCTCGATCGCTGGTATGCGATCGCCCGCAGCAGCGAGGTGCAAACTCAGCCCGTCGCGGCGAAAATCTGGAATCGGGCGATCGTACTTTTCCGCGACACGGCAGGAAAAATCAACGCTTTAGAAGATAGATGTCCCCACCGGCAAGTTAAACTCAGCCACGGCCGAGTTAAAGGCGATTTAATCGAATGTGCTTACCACGGATGGCGGTTAAATGCAAGGGGAGAATGCGCCGAAGTCGATTATTTAGCAGAAAATCAAAAGCTACCTAACTGCAAAATTCGCTCCTATCCTGTCAAGGAACAAAACGGTTTTATCTGGCTGTTTCCCGGGGAGGAAACGCAAGCAGAAAAAACTCATTTACTGGATTTGCCCGAGTGGGAACATCTCAACTATATTGCCACAGTTTCAGTCATCGACTGTCAGGCACACTATTCATTTTTAATTGAAAACTTGATGGATATGTACCACGGACACTTGCATGATGATTGGCAAGCTTGGGCAAATCCGGTGTTAGATACTTTAGAAGAAAACGAGCATCAAGTAACTGCTCGCTATCAGGCACAAAGTTATTACAAAATAGATAAAATCTGGTCAATTTCTCAGTTGTTTTTTAAATCTCTGCGCCGACTGCACCCGGAACTGCTGTCGGTGAGTTATGTTTACCCGCACTGGGTTTCAACTTTGGGGAGCGACTTTAAGATTTACTGCTTGGTTTGTCCGGTCAGCGAGACAGCAACTCGCGCTTATTTAATTCATTTTACCTCATTAAATGCGTTTTGGCGGCTGCACAAATTGCCGATTTGGTTTCGCAGGTTTATCAAAGATAGTTGTTTCGGTGCTGCTCAAAAGTTATTAGATGGTTTGGTGCGGCAGGATGTGTTAATGATTGAGGAAGAACAGCAGGCTTTTTTGCATAATTCAGAAAGAAAAAGTTATGAATTAAATCGAGCTTTAGCCAGCGTGCAAAAGTTGATCAGAAGTCAGGTCGAAAATGGATAATTCAGGCTCGGATTGAAACCTGCGGCGGGACGAATGAACCAGCCTGCACAGGCTAGGACGTGTTTTCTTGCCTCGTTGTATCCTAGAAAATAGGCGATCGCAAGCTGTTAAAGCTCATCAACCCTTGGAGACTTAAGCAGCGAACAGTGCGATGCGTTAAAACCGCTACTTCCACCACTGAAACCCCGAACAGGTAAACCCAATAACGACCGCCGACAAGTGGTGAACAGCATTCTCTCGATACTCGGAACAGGTGTCCCGCGGTGACACCTGCGGTGAACGTTATCGTTCGTGGGAAAGCATCGCCACACGGTTTTATCGATCGCAAAAAAGCCGATATTTGGCCGCAAGCCTTTTAAGGCTCGCAAATTAAATAACTTACAATTTTAATTGTTATTGTGGGATGGGCGTCCCGCCCGTCCAAAAAGGGCGGGCGGGACGCCCACCCCACTTTCCTTGTGTAAGTTATTTAATTCTCATTCCTAAATCAACTGCCCTGGATCCATCTTCATTTATATTCAGAGCCAAATTTAGAGCCAAGAAACGAGCTCATCCTTGCTTGACTCTAAATGTAAAATTTTTTATCAGTAAAATTTTTTATCAATTTTTCACACTTCTGAGGGCAGGGAATAGTTGACTCTGATCTATCCCCCTGCTAAGCTAAAAAAATGAATTTTTTTTCCGGCTGACATCTATCTATATAGATAATCTTGAGGGGTAAAGTTAACAGGGCAAATCACCCCTTTGGCATATGCAAGCTACACTCAGGAGAATTCGACTGATGAGTCGTTGCAAACTCCATATTTGCTCAGGGCTGCTACATTCAGGCTCGAATTTAGTGGCTGCTTTGCTTGGCCCAAACCCTGGCTTCTAGGGTGGGACAGCATCTCCACTTCTTTTTTTTGTGAAGCGAATGCTAAAAGCCCGCAGCGGCAACAACAAACAGTTTTTTTATTTCTCGGGGATAAAACATCACAAGAGATTGAGACGCAGACATAGCGCCAGAAGATAGAGGTTAGCAACAGGGATTATCAGAGAAATATCCTAACCTATTGCCCTCATTTTTGTAAGTTTGTTCAGCAGCCAAGCTAAATTTGTGCTGCGAACAAATAACAATTCGCGCCAAAAAAGCGTTACATCAAATGCGGTAAATTAAGTCAAAAAAGTTAGGAGTAAGGAATATCCGAGCTTGACTCATGCCCGCAATCAAAAAATCATCCTTTCCCTTTATCCCCCTTGGAAGTCAAAAGTAAAAAGAAATAACTTTTAGTTTTTAGTTTTTACTATTTACTTCTTTTCCCATGTCCCTCTAAGTTGGGTGCTGCCGGAATGAATATTATTAGTTATTGGCACTGTTTCTAAATATTTTAGGGTGAATTTATGAGTTCTCTTATTCCGATTACCGCCTCAACTCACTTGAATGAATGGCTGGCTGCACAGAAAATCAGCCTCGCCTTCACCACCTATCAAACCAATCGGTTATTCCTCATCGGATTGAAACCCGACGGGAGATTATCAGTGTTCGATCGCGAATTCGAGCGCCCGATGGGACTCTTTGCCACAAGCGATCGCCTCGTCATGAGTACCCGCTATCAACTCTGGCAATTTGACAACCTTTGCAGCCAGGAGGTAGGAGATTATTTAGAGTACGACAAACTCTACGTTCCCCGCATTGCTTACACCACCGGCGACATAAATACTCACGACTTAATCGTAGATAAATCGCAAAATTGGGTATTTATCAACACCCAATATAGCTGTCTCGCTACCCTCGATCGCCACTACAGTTTTCGCCCCATCTGGCAACCGCCGTTTATCTCCTCCCTCGCCGCCGAAGATCGCTGTCACCTCAACGGTTTAGCAATGGTAGACGGCGAACCTGCTTGCGTAACTGCTTGTTCCCAAAGTGATGTCCCCGCAGGTTGGCGATTAGACAGGCAAGGCGGCGGGTGCATTATCGATATTCGTTCTAACGAAATCATTTGTAGCGGTTTAACCATGCCTCACTCGCCCCGATTTTATCAAGAAAAACTGTGGGTACTCAACTCCGGGAGCGGCGAATTAGGCTATGTGGAAAACGGACAATTTCAGCCGATCGCTTTTTGCCCCGGTTTCCTGCGAGGGTTAGCATTTCACAAAAATTTTGCCATCGTCGGACTCTCCAAACCCAGACATGACAATTTTCAAGGATTGGCATTAGACGATCGCTTGGACGCGCAAAAGCAACAATCTCAATGCGGATTAATGGTAGTGGATTTAACCACCGGCAACATCGTTCACTGGCTGATATTTGAAGAAGTTGTCAAAGAATTATTCGACATCGCCGTATTGCCCGGAGTGCGCCACCCAATAGCGTTAGGATTTCAAACAGATGAAATTGAACGGTTAATCACATTTCCCGGTTCTAACCGCATTGTATCAATTAGACCGGGCATTCATCACCCCCCTGAAACTCCTGTAAAAATCATCGAAACCGACGAAAGCGTATGGGCGGCCCCTCGTAGCTGCCCCCCTCCAGAAACCGCCGCCGCGAATTTTGAGCGCGGCAGGGAATTGCAAAAACAAGGGTTATTAGAAGAAGCCGCCGCTTGTTTCCAAACAGCAATTTCCCTCGATGCCAACTATATCGCCGCCTACAATAACCTGGGAAATCTCCGGCAATTACAAGGAAAAATTCCCGAAGCGATCGCCTATTACCAGCAAGCGCTACAAGTAAACCCCAATCAAGCAGCCGCCCGGTGCAATCTCGCCAGCGCTTACCTATTGCAAGGAAATCTCGAAGCAGCAAAAGCCGGATATGAGGAAACTTTGCGCCTCGATTCTAGCTTCTATCTCGCCCATCTCAACCTCGGCAAACTGCACAAATCGCGTGGAGAAAATGACATAGCAGAAAAGTATTTCAGGGAAGTGCTGCGTCTCAAACCCGACAATGCCGAAGCGAGAAAAGCGATCGGCACTTTGTCGCACGCTAACGCGATCGCACCGCCCACCCAACAACCCAACCCAAATCGAGAAACACAAGCCCCCAAAACGCCGCGCCCCGCAGTCAAATACCAATCCGTTTATCACCTGACTCCCGACAATGCGATCGCCTACGAAGCCTTTACCTTTCCCAGCTTGCAAAAACGCTGGCAAACCCACCCCCAACGCGGCCAACTCTTTGGAATTTCCGCCACCATTGACAGTCAAATGATAGGAATGGTAATTGCTGAAATTCTCCCCGCTTCCGAGACAATTTCATCCACTTCTGCCGAAATTCTTTCCTTATTCGTAGTTCCCGCGCACCGACATCAAGGAATTGGCACTTTGTTGGTAGCCTATTTGGAAAACCATTTAGTTAAGCAAGGATGTACCCAGGTAGGAATCGCTTATCAAAGTAGTGAAATTACTACCCTCGCTTTAGAACCGCTGCTGCAAAAATGCGGCTGGTTAGCTCCCCAGACCACTTTTTTCTTAGGGCAAACTGTCACAGAAAAAATTGCTCAAGCTCCTTGGCTGCATAAATATCCTTTACCCGAAAAGTTTGAAATTTTCCCTTGGAGCGAGTTAACAGCCGAAGAAAAACAAAGCATTTTGGCGCGAAAAGAGTATCCAGAAATGCTTTCCCCCTTCAAAGATGAAGCGCGAATCGAACCGCTCAATAGTTTGGGATTGCGCTATCAAAACGAAATAGTCGGCTGGATAGTGACGCATCGCGTTGCTGAAGATACAATTCACTATTCCACATTATTTGTCTTGCCGAAATTTCAGAGAATGGGTCGCGGAATTTCTTTATTAGCGTCAGCAATTAAACGCCAAATAAGCAGTTTTGTGCCGCAGTATAAATTTGCCGTTTCTAGGGAGAATGCACCGATGCTGCAATTTGTCCGCCGTCATTTGCGATCGTATTTAACTTACTGCTCCGAGTCCCGGTATTCCCTAAAACCTAGGGGCGGTGACCCCGGCAGCGTCCAATGATAGGGGCTTGCTCCGGGGGAATGGCCCCTACCGGAATTGCACAAATTATTACCCATCCTCTCCCTTGGCTATGCAATTAATTAAACCCAAAAACTTGAAATTGATAAACTCTCGTTCGCCGCCGAAGAGAGTTAAGACATTTTCACCCCTGCTAGACGCCTGCGAATGAAAAATGAGCGAAAAAATCAAAAAATTCCAGATGAACCGCTCAAGCTTTCCCGACTTGCTCATACCAATTTAATGTGAAGTTGCATATATCTCGATCCCCCTAAATCCCCCTTCCCAAGGGGGACTCTCGATCGGAATCTTGTCCCCCCCTTATTAAGGGGGGCTAGGGGGGATCGGATTCTACGGGGCCTCATAAAAAATTGGTATCAGGGAGTTGATACCAAGTAAACCATCCAATTAGGAGCATAAAACAATGGCAACTTTCACAGAAATTTCCGGCAGCGCTAACCCCTTTAACAGTATAAATGTGGTTTTTCGCGCCGCGCCAACCTTTGCTGACATCGACAAGGATGGGGATTTAGATGCCTTTGTTGGGACAAATCTTGGCACAATCCGCTATTACCAAAACAACGGCGGCACTTTTACAGAACTTTCCGGTACCGCCAACCCCCTTAACAGCGTTGTGGGGATCACTAACAGCTGCCCAACCTTTGCCGATATTGACTCTGATGGGGATTTAGATGCCTTTGTTGGAACAGAATTTGGCACAATCAGCTACTACCAAAACACCGGCGGCACATTTACCCAACTTACCGGCACCGCCAACCCCCTTAACAGCGTTAATGTGGGGTATTCGAGCTCCCCAACCTTTGCCGACATCGACTCTGATGGCGATTTGGATGCTTTTGTTGGAGGAAGTTCTGGCACAATCAGCTACTACCAAAACAACGGTGGCACATTTACCCAACTTACAGGCACCGCCAACCCCCTTAACGGCGTTAATGTGGGTGATTATAGCTTCCCAACCTTTGCCGATCTTGACTCTGATGGCGATTTAGATGCCATTATTGGGACAGGTGGTGGCACAATCGCCTACTACCAAAACACCGGCGGCACATTTACCCAACTTACCGGCACCGCCAACCCCTTTAACGGCTTTTCTGTGGGTTATAACGCCGTCCCAACCTTTGCCGATATTGACTCCGATGGGGATTTGGATGCCTTTGTTGGGGCTTATGATGGCTCAATCCACTACTACCAAAACGGTCCGACAGCGCCTGTCAACACTCCCCCCGTCGCCAATCCTGACACGGTTAGCACCAATCAAAACACAGCAACTAACATCTCTGTTGCTACCCTGCTAGCCAACGACACCGATGCCAACAACGACCCCTTAAGTATCACTGGCGTCAGCAACTTCACCGGAGGCACCGCCGTCCTCAACAACAACGGTACTCCCACCAACAGTGCCGATGACTTTATCACCTTCACCCCCACTACTGGTTTTAGCGGCAACGCCAGCTTTAACTACAGCATCAGCGATGGTAAAGGCGGCAGCAGCAGCGCTACTGTCACCGTCGCTGTCAACGCTCCCCCCATCGCCAATGCTGACACGGTTAGCACCAATCAAAACACAGCAACTAACATCACTGTTGCTACCCTGCTAGCCAACGACACCGATGCCAACAACGACCCCTTAAGTATCACCGGCGTCAGCAACTTCACCGGAGGCACCGCCGTCCTCAACAACAACGGTACTCCCACCAACAGTGCCGATGACTTTATCACCTTCACCCCCACTACTGGTTTTAGCGGCAACGCCAGCTTTAACTACAGCCTCAGCGATGGTAAAGGCGGCAGCAGCAGCGCTACTGTCACCGTCGGTGTCGGCGGTACTCAAATAGGTACGGGCGGCAATGATACCCTCACGGGTACAGCAGGGAACGACTCCCTCAATGGCGGTAACGGTAACGACACCTTGATTGGCAATGCCGGGAACGACACCTTGATTGGCGGCAATGGCAGTGACTTGCTATTCGGGAACGCCGGCAACGACTTACTCACTGGTGACAATGGCGATGACACCTTGAGGGGTGGACTAGGTAACGACATCTTGACGGGTGGCACCAGCAAGGATGTCTTCGTGTTTGCAGCAGGCGAGGGCACGGATACGATTACTGACTTCACTGTGGGTAGCGATAAAATCGGTCTGACTGGGGGTTTAACGTTTGGGAATCTGTCGTTCTCCGGGAATCAGATTCGTGTTGGTAGTGAGGTTTTAGCCGTCCTGACTGGGGTGAATACTAATACTCTGACTGCCTCGAATTTCGTCACAGTCTAGAAGGGCGCACCGGCTGAGTGCGACGGGTCAATCGATTTTCGATTTTCGATTTTCGATTTTAGATTGGCGTTGCTGATTTACGGTATCAAAGGCTAAATATGCCAGTCATAGCAACCAGTATCCACAAAGCTTCTGGATGTTAAACTTATTTTTTTCATACCCTGATTAAGCAACGCCAGATTGGCGTTGCTGATTTACGGTATGAAAGGCTAAATATGCCAGTCATAGCAACCAGTATCCACAAAGCTTCTGGATGTTAAACTTATTTTTTTCATACCCTGATTAAGCAACGCCTTTAGATTGACTTGCGCGAGATAAATGCTCTTTCTTGAGGATTTTCGATTTGCGATTTGGGATTGATTCCACGGATAAATCACGTGGCGGGTACCACCTTTGAAATTCGCTTGTCAGCAGCGCTTGTGGCTATTGACAAGCTAACTACATACACTGTCCTTTTTTGTCAACTCTTTTTACTGAACCGACGCCCTAGGGCGTGTTTTTTTGCCTCGTTGTATCCTAGAAAATAGGCGATCGCAACCTCTTAACGCTCATCAACCCTTGGAGACTTAAGCAACGAACAGTGGGATTAGTTAAAACTGCGGAAAACCGCCAGAAAACACAGTATAGCAATCCTAAATGATTCAGATAAATTTGTAGGGGTAGTGCCTTTCTTTGCCTACCCCCTATCTATCGGGCAACCACGGGGGGATTGCCCCTACAATAATTATGCAAATGATGCGAGGATTGCTAGAGGATGCTGTATGGCTTTTTCCATACCAGGGCGATCGTCTCGCTACCCAACTTCTGTCACCAGTACATCTCAAACCGGTAAACTCCTCAACTTTTGTGAAGTGACAAATTTACTCTTTGATACACTCAGTCAATTTGTTTAGGTGAACTCGTGAAAAATAGATGAAGTTTTATATATTTACATTTGGCTTGGAGTGCGATCGGATAGAATTTTTCTAGTGCGGCGATAAATAATACTATTGGCAGATGGCAAGAGTGTATTAATCAATTGATAGGCGACTTGTTTTGAGGGTATCGCCCTAGCCGCCCCAAGCTCACCTCGGCTGCTTGTGAAAGAAAGCACCGATCGAGCTTAAGACCGAATTCAAGAGGCGATCGAGGTCACCATCGGCGGACTCAACGAGTCAGTCCAAAGCATTCCTGAAGACAGGAGGGCTAATTTAGGTGGCTCATCACGTGATTCCATGAACCACCTACAGATAGAGATTGAACTATGTCATCAATGCCAAATAGCGATCGCACTCGACAATCTACCGCAGCTTCCTCTAGTAATTTCCCACAGGCAGTAGGTACAACCGCCACACCCGCTTTGGAAATCAACGCCTCTCGGCAGTTCACTTCCTGGTTAGCTTCACAAAATCTCAGTTTAGTTTTCACCACCTATCAGGCGGGGAAGGTCTTTTTCATTGGATTGCGACAAAACGGGGAACTGTCGGTATTTGAACGGACATTTGAACGGTGTATGGGATTGTATGCCCACAACAGCAGCCTGTATATGAGTTCGCTGTATCAAGTGTGGCGGCTTGAAAATGCCCTAGAACCCGGGCAAATAGCGGATGGCTACGATGCCGTTTATGTACCGCAAGTGGGGTATATCACGGGAGATTTAGATATTCATGATGTAGTGCTGGTTGAACCCCCCAAGCTTGGGGAGGACCAACAAGTTGAACCACAAGTTCTCTCCCTTAATAACGGGAGGTTAGGGGGGGTAGTCTTCGTCAATACCTTATTTAGCTGTCTTGCCACAATTAGCGAAACGAAAAGCTTTGTCCCCTTGTGGAAACCGCCGTTTATTTCCAAATTAGCTGCAGAAGACCGATGCCATCTCAATGGTTTGGCGGTGCGAGACGGTCAACCCCGTTACGTCACCGCAGTGAGTCAGTCGGATGTGGCGGAGGGCTGGCGGGATAAACGCCAAGATGGCGGCTGCGTGATGGATATTAGCACCAATCAGGCGATCGGCACAGGCTTATCGATGCCTCACTCACCCCGTTGGTACAAGGATAAACTGTGGTTGCTCAATTCAGGTCGCGGGGAATTTGGTTATCTAGACTTGGAACGGGGAGTATTTGAAGCGGTAGCCTTTTGTCCGGGATATCTGCGGGGTTTGAGTTTCTGCGGTGATTTTGCCGTAGTGGGGATATCCAAACCCAGGCACAACAAGACGTTTTCCGGTTTGGCCTTGGATGAGCAGTTGCAGGCAAAACAGGCCGGGGCGCGATGTGGACTGCTGGTGATTGACCTCAGAAGTGGGGATATCGTCCACTCGTTACGCATTGAAGGAGTTGTAGAGGAATTATACGACGTGCAAGTGTTGCCAGGAGTGCGGCGACCGATGGCAATTGGGTTGAAAACTGACGAAATTCGCCGCGTGATCTCGATCGGCTAAAGCTTGAAAACCGACTTCTGGAAAGAAGTCGGGATGTGAAAACTTTCAACTAACAAGAGCAAGGAAGAACTAACACTATGTTTGGACCCACCTTCAATCTGTCAGACCTCAACGGCAGCAACGGCTTTGCGATTAACGGCATCGCGGCGTTTGACGGATCGGGCTCGTCGGTCAGCAACGCCGGGGACATCAACGGCGATGGCTTTGATGACCTGATTATCGGGGCACTCTTTGCCGACCCCAACGGCCTCCGTGATGCAGGGCAAAGTTATGTGGTGTTTGGCAGCAACAGTGGCTTTACTGCGGGCCTCAACCTCTGGGACCTCAACGGCAGCAACGGCTTTGCGATTAACGGCATCGCGGCGTATGACGGATCGGGCTGGTCGGTCAGCAGCGCCGGGGACGTCAACGGCGATGGCTTTGATGACGTAATTATCGGGGCACCCTTGGCAGGCCCCAACGGCATCAGTTTGGCGGGGCAGAGTTATGTAGTATTTGGCAGCAACAGTGGCTTTGGTGCCAGCGTTAACCTGTCCGCGCTCAACGGCAGCAACGGCTTTGCGATTAACGGCATCGCGACCCCTGACGAATCAGGCTGGTCAGTCAGCAGCGCCGGGGACGTCAACGGCGATGGCATTGATGACCTGATTATCGGGGCACGCTTGGCATCCCCCAACGGCATCAGTGGTGCAGGGCAAAGTTATGTAGTGTTTGGCAGCAACAGTGGCTTTGGTGCCAGTTTCAACCTGTCCGCGCTCAACGGCAGCAACGGCTTTGCGATTAACGGCATCGCGGCGTATGACCTCTCAGGCCACTCGGTCAGCAGCGCCGGGGACGTCAACGGCGATGGCTTTGATGACCTGATTATCGGGGCACCCTTGGCCGACCCCAACGGCATCGGTTATGCAGGGCAAAGTTATGTGGTGTTTGGCAGCAACAGTGGCTTTGGTGCGGAGCTCAACCTGTCCGCGCTCAACGGCAGCAACGGCTTTGCGATTAACGGCATCGCGGCGTATGACGGATCGGGCTACTCGGTCAGCAGCGCTTCGGACGTCAACGGCGATGGCTTTGATGACCTGATTATCGGGGCAAGAAGTGCCGACCCCAACGGCATCTATGCAGGGCAAAGTTATGTGCTGTTTGGTAAGGGAACGACTCCCACCAATCAACCCCCCGTGGCTAACCCCGACAGCGCTACCACGGCTCAAAATACTGCCGTCACCATTGCGGCTTCAACTCTGTTAGCCAACGACACCGATCCCAATGGCGATCGCCTCAGCCTGACGGGGGTCAGTGATGCTGTCAATGGCAGCGTTACCTTCTCTGATGGCAATGTCATCTTCACCCCCAGCACTAACTTCACGGGTGACGCCAGTTTTAACTACAGCATCAGCGATGGTCAAGGTGGCACCAGCAGCGCTATTGTCAATGTCGCCGTCGGCCGTAATCAAATGGGTACGGGTGGCAACGACACTCTCACGGGTACAGCAGGGGACGACTCGCTCAACGGTGGCAACGGTAATGACCGCCTCATCGGTAATGCTGGAAACGACACCTTGATTGGTGGCAATGGTAGTGACTTGCTATTCGGGAATGCCGGCAACGACTTACTCAATGGTGACAATGGCTCAGACACCTTGAGGGGTGGACTAGGCAACGACACCTTGACCGGTGGCAACGGCCCGGATATCTTCGTGTTTGCCTCCGGCGAGGGCATCGATACGATTACTGACTTCAAGTTGAATACCGATAAAATCGGTCTGACTGGGGGTTTAACGTTTGGGAATCTGTCGTTCTCGGGGAATCAGATTCGTATTGGTAGTGACGTTTTAGCCGTCCTGACTGGGGTGAATACTAATACTCTGACTGCCTCAAATTTCGTAGAAGTCTAGAAGCACAGCGGCCCAGTGCTCCTCGTCAGCAGCGCTTGTGGCTGATATCATGTCCGATCGATCGCCCATAATACAATTGCCGGCGCCCGTTGGTGAGATTGTCCGTTTTTGGCAAATATTATTGGCTCACGGGCCCCTACAGGAATCAGGGTAATCGACCGGACATGATATAAAATTTAGGGCTGCGGTCAAAAAAATCTAAATTCCGCCTGCACAAACTTTACTTTTTAGGCCGCTGCTGCTGGTAAACGCTGATAACTTTATCGGCATAAGTAGCTGTTGGCCCACTTTTACAAGCTGCGGAGTTCCCTGTCATCCACCAGCAAGCGGCGCGGCGCACAGCGGTTAATTCATTGTTGCTGCTAGCTTTGTATTCGTCGCGCAGCAAATCGCCCACAATACAGGTAACAATTGATTTGGCTTTTGTAGCGTCGGCCTCAAATTGTTGGGGTGTTAAATCTTTTTTGGTACAGAATTTGGCCCACCGGGAAATATTGCTCGGTAAAACTTGCCACTGACTGTACATTCCGTCATTTGCGGTTTGTGGCGGGGCGGCTTGTCGCAGCGCTTCTACGAGGGCGGAAACTTGCGCGTCGGTGACTGATTGCGCTGCTGCTGGAAGTGCTTGCAATCCGAGGCTAATTATCAGGCTGCCGAATAGTAGATTGGTTTTTGCGATCGATTTAAAACTCATTCACAATCCCCTGTTAGATTTAAACTTTGTTTCCTCAAACAAGGTTTACTATTTTGTCGATCGAATACCTCTGTCTTAAGTATGATTTGCCCACTTAATGCCTTGTCGATCGCGCTTACGATAGAAATTGCCGATCGACTGGGATAAAATTATGGAAGTACAACCATGGAAATTCACTGAAAATGCCTACCAGCGATAGCTAGCGCGAGTACCTTCCAATGTCTGTAGGGGCGGGTTTTACAGACAATCTGTGCCTCAGACCAACCATCGGGAAAACCCGCCCCCACACCACGAAAAATCCCAAATTGGTAGCATCCTCGCAGTGTGGGGGCGGGTTTATATAGGTTGTTTGCGGGTATTAAATATTATTCGTAAAACCCGCCCCTACAGATTTTTGTCGGGGCTGGTTTCATCAACCATCCACGCCTAAAATCAACCATCTGGTAAACCCGCCCCCAGGAAGGCGAAAAATCCGAAATTGGTAACATCATCGCAGTTCGATCGCCCTCACCCCTCCATCACAAAATCTAACAATCGGTGAGCCATTTCTAGCTTGCTGCAAGGTGCTATTTCTACTTGCTTGCCAGCGCCATTAATTAATATTCCTTGATTGGTATTGCTGCCGAAACCGGCACCTATTCGATCGATCGGGTTGGCGGCAATTACATCCAGTTTCTTCGCCCGCAATTTCTCCAAAGCAGGCTTGACAATATCCCCAGTTTGTGCTGCAAACCCGATTAATTTTTGGTGCGGCTGTTTCAATTTTCCCAACTCTGCCACAATATCCGCTACCGGTGCCAAAGGTAAACAATTCGGGAGCGATCGCTTCGGCAATTTCTCACTGCTGTACTCGGCAGGTTTCACATCCGCTACCGCCGCGGCCATCACCGTCAAATCCGCATCGTGAAAGCATTGCAGCATCGCCTGCCGCATTTCTTGTGCACTGGTAACTGCGATCGCCCGCACACCTGAGAGCGGCAATTCGCCAGTTATACTGTGTACCAGCGTCACTGTCGCGCCGCGGTGCCCTGCAGCTTGCGCCAAAGCTATACCCATTTTGCCACTGGAAGGATTGCCGATAAACCGCACCGGATCGAGGTGTTCCCGCGTTCCTCCCGCACCGATCAACACCCGAAGGCCCGCTAAATCTCGATCGCCCTTCGTATACAACAGCGATTCAATATGAGGCAAAATCTCACAAGGTTCTGCCATGCGGCCGACCCCCGCGCGATCGCACGCCAGCATTCCCGCCCCCGGATTTTCCGCATGATAGCGCCGATAACTCAACACTTCCCGCCAATTCCGCTGCACCGCCGGCTGTTCCCACATATCCGTATTCATCGCCGGTACCAGCAAAATGGGGCAATTAGAAGCTAAGACAGTATTAGTCAGCAAATTATCAGCAAAACCCCCCGCCAACTTAGCCAAAGTATTAGCCGTCAGGGGAGCAATAACAAAAACTTCCGCCCATTCTCCCAATTGAATATGCAGCGGCCGCCCGTGACAAGCTTGCCAAAAATCTTTGTCAGTATAAGCAGGATGGCGACAGAGAGTAGCAAAAGTCAAAGGCGTCACAAACTCAAGGGCCGCATCAGTAAGAATAGCTTTAACTTCAGCTCCAGCTTTCGCTAAAGAGGAAACTACTTCGCAAACTTTGTAAGCCGCAATCCCGCCACTAACGCCGATTAAAATTCGTCTGCCCTTCATCTTTCTTCCCTCCTGGAGACCCCCGCCATAGCTGTACCCAGCTTGGCGGCGGGAGGAAAGGAGGGGCAGCACTTAATTGGCATACGAATAACCATCCTTCTTGTGAATGTGTTGGCAATATTGGTGACTAATTCCTTGAACCAGTCCATCGGGTGTTGAAATATTGAAGCTACCAGTGGCGCGAGTGGCTACCCGACCAACATGGGTTCCAATCTTTTTCCCAGAGGTGACAACCGCTTTAACGATGTCACCCGTCTGAAAACCTTTATGGAACTTAGTTCTGGAACAATAACGAACCGGAAAGCCAAATTTGTCAGTACGGCATTGCTGGCGAGTGCCGTGACCAATAGCTGCAATCAGCAACGGCTTGACGACCGTGGTAATTAACTGTTCTGGAGTGGATGCTCCAACGCAAGCAGCGTCCCAATAGTGCGTCTTGTCTAAACCTCGAATCGTGCGGTTGTACTTGGTGCGACCACCTGTGCCAACCTCTAAAGATAAGCCTGTTCTTTGAAGGTTTTTGTACAGATTCCATCGGGTTGCGTTGACGGCTGCTGTATCAACTAAAGGTTTTTTAGCTTGTGCCAAAATCCGTTTAAGCAGGTCAGCTTTACCTTTGAGGAAGTCCTTGATGTCTTGATTCCCCTTTTTCTGATTACAAGGGACACAGGCTAAACACAAGTTACTGACTCGATTAGAACCACCTTTCGATCGAGGTTGAATATGTTCAATCTCAAGCCGGGTGTCTTTCACACCGCAGTAAGCACAAGTTCTATTCCACTTTTCAAGAAGAAACTCACGGACTTCGTATCCCGCTAAAGTTCCTTGTTGATAACCAACCCCGCTAATTTCGGAGCTTTCCATCTGTTGTGTGTCAAATCTGACCAATTCTTGAGAAATGGTAGTAATTCGACACAGTGCAGATAGTCGTTTAACCCAAGTCAAAATATTAGCAACGCGACTGTTTAAAGAGGGTGGTAGCCAGCCCTTTAGTCGAGTGCGGTTGAGAAAGCGTGGTTTGCGATATCGCGTCTTACGGTTACGGCGTGACCGTCGTAATTGACGGCGTGAAGTCAAAGCATCCCGAATTTGGAAGCCACGATGTTGTAGTTCAGCTATCCAAACAACTTCGCCTGTGGTATCGTTGACCAGCGCTAGTCCAGTGGTCTTGGCACCCGGATCGATCTTTACTCGCAGTGGTTCAACTTGAGCATTTAACACCTCCTCTTTCAGTATTAGTGTGAAGGGATAGCGACGAAGTACAGCAGCTTTCCCTTGAGCTAACAGCATTCTCGCTCTACCTGGATGAATAGGATTGAGAGGCTGTTTGTTGGTGTCCAGAACGAAAACTTTACTCACGAGTGAGTCTCCTTGCGGGTAATGTTAGCCTTGACAATGTTTTAGAAGTTTGTCGCGTCAACGACACTGACTTCGACCCGATATGTCTGTTTAATCGTTGACCACAGAGCTACAGACTGGCTTCGTATCCGTAGGTGTGATGGTTTCCAAAACGTAGTACACAAGGTACTTAGTCGGGTAAACTCTGGGCTTCTCTTGAAACGCCCCCGTTAGATTCGGTACTCCGAATTAACGGCGAGTAGTTTACAGGATTTTAAAATTGAATAATTGGGGATGACCCATCGCTACCAGTGCGTGGATCGCCGCCCTAAACTTGCATTATTTTTTGAAAGTGGTATCATTTTTTCATAAAAAAGAATCAAGAAAGAAGTTGAGATGAAAACAGACAAAAATCCATAACTTATCTGTTCAACCCGCAACAAAATATGCTGCTAACTTCTTCCTCAATTCCGTCGAAATTTTTAAGCTAGATTTTTAAGCCTATGCTTCGTCGTAGGCTTCCATATCCAGAAGGTGGAGATAAGGTTCAACCATCTCCGGCCGCTGAAAGGCAAGCGAGCGCAGCAAATGCCAATCATTCAATCCCTCAAAAGGATCTGTATAATCGTCCACTTCCAAACGGACAGCCAATTCTGCCACGTCCTGTGAAGTGAGTACAGCAATATCGCGCGATGCTTTGGTTAAAGTTTTCATTTTTTTCCCCTGCCCGAGACTTCCGCCATACTATATCCTAAGCCTTTAATCGGATTTCGACACAGTTTCTACAACAAAACTTCGCATTACATCTACAACTTCGGGTCGAATCTCGTGTCCCATGATAAATTCTCGATACTGCACCGCCGCTCCCCAAGCAGTCAAACTGTCGCGCGATCGCACAGCAGCAGTAACGGGGACAATAGAATCTTGAGTACCGTGGACGATTAAAACAGGTGGCAAAGCACTCCCAGCAACTGGCGACATCGGGTGTAAATAACCGCTCAGACAAATTAAACCGGCTACGGGCAAAGTTAATCCCACATCTAGAGTCATCGCTCCGCCTTGAGAAAAGCCGCCTAAAATCGTGCGAGACAAAGGCACGCCCGTGCTGCTTTCCAAAGACAGCAAAAATTCCCTCAGCAATTGCCGGCTTTTTACCAATCCCTGAGCGTCTTTGCTTTGAAGGTCATACCACGCTTTGCCGCCCATTACCTGGGGATGGGGAAACGGGGCATCGGGAAACACAAACTGATAATCCGGCAAATTGAAAGCCGGTGCTAAGGAAGCCAAATCCTGAGCATTAGCACCCCATCCGTGCAAAGCGACAATCAAAGCGACAGGTTTGCGATCGGTTGTTGGCGGAATGCTAATAAATTGTAAAGACATCGTAATTAGTAATTGGTAATCTGGCATTAAGCTGCTGTGCATCTAATTTGACAGTCTATTTTTCTACAATTATTGTGATACGGGCATCTTGCGTGGAACGGTCATCCTGCCCGTCTATGCCTTCAATTTAGATGCGTAGCAGCTTACTACAATTATAAATTGTCGAGGTGAGTAAAACCCAAGATATTTGTTTTGGGCGATATTTGACTCGAAATTAGCGCTTCCCCAGCCAATAATATCCTGTCCGATCGATTGACCATAATATCCCGGTCGGGCGGGTTTTTGAGATTGGAGATTGTTTGCAGATATTGTTGGTGAGCCCGCCCCTACCTGAGGTCGGGTAATCGACCGGACATGATATAACTCTAACTGTTAACTGCTGACTTGTATCAGAGATTCGCGCGCATACACAATTAGAAGTTTTAAGTTCAGTGCGAATATGAATCCTAGGTATAAATGCCAAAATCGAGGAAGTTTTTTCGAGCGACATTTTTTGATTAAGTGCTTCACATCAAACATCAATAGCAGTGCTCAAAACACACATAAATACCTAACTTAATTGTCCCGCTCAGCACTATACCAAGGGCAAATCTCCGTATTTTTTGAGGATTTTAATCCCAGGAAAATCAGCTTAGGGTTTCAGCCGCTTATCCAAAATCATCAAGGTGCTGTCAATTCCTTGGTGAATGTCAACCGACTTCTTTTCAGCTTTATCCAAGCGCGAAAAAATCCGCCGAAAAAGCACTATCTGGCGGATGCGGTCAGCTCCAAAATTCATAGATTTTAGGATTTTATATCAACTCCGGTAGCATCGGAATTAATATTACTCACAGTCAGGACACCGCGAGTGCCTTAGTCCCTACCCCCATTAATTGTAGGGACTAAGGCACTCGCGGTGTCCTCTATATCATTCCGATGCAACCGGAAACAATATTAGGCAAGTCTTCAGCGATAAATCCAATTCGATATCTTGTTGTTTCGCTTGCACTTCTGGCGTTGAGTTCGGATATTGCTGCTGGTATATTTCCACAAGTTCCAGCAAGTTTCGAGTATATTCGCCTGTATGGATTAGGTTGGCAGAGATGAATCTGACAGGATTGTTAATTTCGTCGGCAACTCCAGCCACTAACTGCCCCAAGCTGGACATTTTTTCAGTTTGGATTAGTTGAAATTGAGTTTCCTGCAAATTTTTTAGTGCTGTTTCTAGTTCAGCGGTGTGCTCTTTTAGTTGAATTGTGCGATCGTACACTTGCTGTTCTACATTGGCAGTACATTCTAGAGACATCAACAGGTAAATCGTCAAGCTGCCAGTTATCAGCAGCCCGATCGCACAAATTGCCAGCGAACCCTGATGTATCCTCAGACGGTTCCCTTCCCCGGCAAAACTAGCAGCTATCTGGTGGGGCGGGTACTCAATACCCGCCCTCTAAAGCCAAGTTAAATGTGGACCAGCTTACAAAACAGTCCCTATTTCCTTCAAATAAACCCGTGTAAACGGTTCATCATCTCCCAGAGTATACTGTTCTATCAACCCTTGGCGGCGAAGAGAAATACTATTTCCTTCCCTCACCACAACCGTATCATCATCAGTGCTTTCTCTGACCAACATCATCTCAGTTTCCCCCGGATTGTCCAGCACGACCATATTGCTTCCCTGATAAAACATTCCCTCAGCTTCCAAAATATTTCCGGGATATTCAGCAATTAACAAATCGAGCTTGGGATTCCGCAGCAAAGTTTGCACGTTAAGATTGTAATTGTTATTCAAAACTTTCTCAGAACGGTTGACAAAAAGTCCACCGCGACAAACAGCACCGATAGTCCAATCGGGATGTTGCAACAGAATATGGTCGATTGTTTCTTGCAGATCGTGTACGGAAATCCGGTTGAAAGTAATAATCGGAATTCTGGCGGATTTGCCCGAGTCAAAGAAAGTTTCGATAATATGCGAAGGCACATCAACACCTTCTCCGACAGCCGGGTTGAGGTGCATAAAAATTCCCGGCGCGGCATTGATTTCGAGAATCCCAAAATTGCCTGTTTTCCAAGATTTGGCGAGACTTTCTGTTACTACATCAACCCCCAAACAAGCTAACCGAAAATGTAGGGCGATATCTTGAGCCAAAACAATGTTATCCGGGTGAACATTGCGGGTAGCGTCGATGCTGACGCCGCCTGCGGAAAGATTCGCGACTTTGCGCAGATACACAATGCGATCGCGCTCTAGGACACTATCCAATGACAGCCCTTGTTCGGCCAGATACATTTCCATCGCTTCGTCGGACTGAATTTTGCTCAGGGCCGAAGTTGGCGTATCCAAACGTTGAGGTTTGCGGTTTTCACGGCGGATCAATTCGCGAATTGTTGAGTCGCCGTCCCCTGTTACCCAAGCGGGTCGGCGTTCAGTTGCCGAAACAAATTTGCCGTTAACGCACAACATCCTAAAATCCGATCCTTTGATGCTGTTTTCCACAATTACTCGCACCGGTTCTGTTTCGGGAATTGCCTTAACAGCTCTTTTAAAAGCGGCCTGCAATTCCTCACCATCTCGGATATCTGCTGTGACGCCAATTCCTTTATGACCGACTACTGGTTTGACAGCAACTGGATAGCCAATGTCTCTAGCAACTGCCAGAGCTCCGCTTTCTGTGGCGACGATATCGCCTTTGGGGACAGGAAATCCTAAGGTAGCGAGAAAAGCTTTACAATCGTCTTTGCGCGTAGTAAAATCTGAGTCTAAATGGCTGTCAGAATCAAAAGTAGTTGCAGAGCCGCGAACAAGTTTTTTGCCGTACCCGTATTGCATCAATCCTTCATCCCACAAATAAAATACGGGAATGCCTTTTTGGGATGCCGATCGCATTAACGAATAAACTGTCGGGCCTCCGTAAACAGACTGCCGGAATATATTTTGCAGCGTGTCTATTTGTGCTTCCAAGGGAAAATCTTGATTTTGATTGATGGCTTCAAACCAATCCCAAACAGCGTAAACTACGGCTCGCGCGCTGCGGGCGTGAATTGCTTCTATGCTAATTCTGTTAAACTGAGAAAACGGCTTGATGTTCCAGTGTTGGAAGTGCAAACCCATGTCGAGTTTTGCTACTTCTGAGGCGGTACGACCGAACAGTTGGGCGTGGTTCGAGAAAGTTTCGTGCAGGAGTTGCGGGTAGCGATCGCCAATAATTTCCTGGTAATGTGCGATCGGCAAAGGTTCGCTCGCCCCCGTCAGTGCTAAATCAAAAACTAAAGCCGCTGTTCCTAAATAAGGGTTTGGCCCCATATAGTGTTTGAAGTTGAAAACATCAAAAACATCGGTTTTTCGAGCATTGACGCGGGCTGTTTCATTGCTTTTTTCTTGCAGCATTTTCTAACCTCCTTTTAGCTAATTTTTAACGGTAACTCTCTGGTCGATCCCTTAGATACTACCTGCAGGCATAGATGTTGCAGCAGTTGAGACCAATACTCCGACCACTTCTGCCTTCAGCATCGCCTCCGAGGGGGAGTGGGGGAGTGGGGGAGTGGGGAGATGGGGAGAGGGTCCGAGTGGGAAAATATTTCTTCTTCCTTCAACATTTGACTAAGCATTAATGACTAAGGACTTATCAGCAAGCACTTAGGACTAATTACTACTTCCTTGCCCCTACAGAAAAAAAACTATAAGTTTTGATAAGCACTTATGACTAAGCACTTATGACTAATGACTGCTTGCTTGCCCCCTCAAGAAAAAAAAACCTATAACTTTTGAGAGGTGCACAGCGCACTTATAATTGTTTATGACTGTGAAAGAGAATTTAAGAGGCAGCAAATTATGAAGCTCGCACAAACTACTCTCAGGGATAAAGTTCACGAATTAGCTGAGGAAGCATTTCACCGGAAGCTAATTTCTGGCTACGGTGACGGCCAAAACAGCAACGAATATCAGATTGTCTGGAACGGCAAACCCAGACACCTACCCTTAGAACGGGCGTGTACAGTGTTGAGCAATTTGATCGAGCGATCGTACTAACGGGCGATCGGGCTAATTTAGGACTTACGCTCATGGGTCCGATTTCTACGAGCCATAACAGGAGGATTAGCGAATAATCGAATCAGAAACCGGACCGATCGCCGCGCGCGCGCGTGGGCCCTGTAATTTAAGCTCATTTGTTGACCCCCCCTATATCCTCTTAGGGGGGGTAAGCTTTTTTGGTCGATCGTCCAGGATGGGCTACAGAGATAGTCCTAGACGCAGACACCGGGTTTTTTTTACCAGTCCCGGGCGCAAAAGCTCTCTCAGAAACCCGAGTTTCTGAGCTAAGTTTTTCCGTTCAAACAACGCATAATTTTCGTTCCTATTCCCGGTTTCTTTAGTTTAGTTCCTCCAGGACTGTTTACCAAACCATCGTTACAGCCCAGATCGAGAGTAAAAAGCAACCAGAATGCCTGAGCTGTGTGCGTCCTAGAGTGGTAGAAGCCATAATTTTTTTTGTATCTATATATACCTTTCGGCAGTTTTCGGAAAAAGGAATTTTGTGTTTTAGTGAAATTTAATAAATTAAAAGTGGAGATAATATGGCGAGCAACGAAAACCAGGGGAAGTTGCTAATTATTGGCGGCGCGGAAGACAAAGAGGGGGAGTGCAAAATTCTGCGGGAATTCTTGCGGTGCGCCGGAGGCACTAAAGCCCACATTGTGATCATGACGGCTGCGACAAGCCTACCGGGAGAAGTAGGAGATAATTACATCCGAGTGTTTGAGCGACTCGGCGCTGAAGATGTGCGAGTTGTTGACACCCAGGTACCCGAAGATGCCAACAATCCAGAGTATTTAGAAGCGATCGAACAAGCGACCGGCATATTCTTTACCGGCGGAGATCAAGCCCGGATTATTAGCTGCTTGAAAGACACCAAACTCGACGCAGCTATGCACAAACGCTACTCTGAAGGGATTATCATTGGCGGCACCAGTGCCGGCGCGGCGATGATGCCAGACATGATGATTATTGAAGGAGACTCGGAGACAAATCCCCGCGTTGATGTAGTAGCAATGGGCCCGGGAATGGGTTTCCTTCCCGATGTTGTCATCGACCAGCATTTCGCCCAGCGAGGTCGTCTGGGACGCTTAGTTACCGCACTCTTGCTGCAACCGGCCGTCTTGGGATTTGGTATTGACGAAAATACAGCTATTTTAGTCAGCGGTGACGAGTTGGAAGTTATTGGCGAAAGCGCTGTAACTGTCATCGACGAGTCGGAAAAACTCCACGACAATATAGATGGACGGTTGAAGGATGAGGGTTTGGCCATTTGCGGCGCCAAGTTGCACATCCTCCCCCACGGATATCGGTTTAACTTGAAAACTCGCCAGCCGGTGGTCAATAACGTACCACTTACAGCAGACAGGGAAACGGCGCTCGCCTAATTTCCTTGCAACTGGGGGACATCTCAAAATTATGTAGGGTGCTGGGCGCGCACCTTACCGCTTCCACCAAGTATAAGGATGAAAAACCCAGTTGCTGCGTCCTAAACTAATAAAAAGAAGAGGATTTTACCTCTTCTTTTATACCGGCAGTTTCTAGTTTTTTAAGCACTTTTCGGTTCGTCAAACATCGACTGCTCTCCTTCTTCAGTCGAAATTAAATTCCACCCCTGAGTTTTCAGCTTCTGAAAAGTTGCCCATCCCTTAGAACCGCCCGGTTCCCGGTAGTCGGATACAGCAAACTGCGGAAAAGCTGTATAAGGTCGCCACCCTTGACGGGCTTCGGTGCGCAAGTGCAATATCTTTTCTCCATTGCCTCCGAGGCGGGGCAACCAACACATTTGTTTTAGCATTTTTAACACTCCAGAGTTTTACAGTAAAGGTAATTCGCCCACATCCCACATTAAACTTTTAGAGCCTTAGAGCCGCTGCTCGGAATCTCTAACAGGTAACAGGGACGGATGAAATTTTCACCGATTACCAATTACTGAGGTAGCAGCAGTCGTTAAAGCTGATTTTGGTCCTACAAAGTTTGCTAGTCAAAAACTAGAAGACAAGAGCTGCCCAGGCCTAAGCAAAGATAATTATTGCTCTTCTCGGCTGAAGCTGGACTGAAAGTCGATCGCCCGAAAATCCAGTTGAATAAAGCATTCATTTTTCTGGTTTCCCTTGTCTTACAATTACAAGTCCAGCCTCACTCTTTCCGCATAAAATGACATCATTCTACAGTATTAGCTCTGTTAGCTAAAAAATGTTCCTTTAGTTACAAATATTAAACTCTGAGCGCGATTTATCTACTTATCAAAAGTTTAATTACTTTTCATAAATAGCGCTTAATAGTTTTTAGTTAATTTAACTACATTTTTGATTGATTTAAATCTGGCCTCCGGGTGCCCAGGGGCGCACCTTACTCAATCCGTAGGATGTGTACTACTAAATCCTCCGGGTGTTCGCGGAACACCTACCAACATAAGAGTCAAAGTTTTAACTCTTAAGAACGATGGCAACACATTTACAAAATGGTAAAAATCAATACTAATCACAGTTTTAAGTTCTGCAAACAAGCTATTCATGGCCGCTGCAATTGAATTTCACCTCTTCGCTCCCAACAACAAAGCAGCTACGCTGCTCGGCTCCTTTTCGGTATGGGAATAAATTCCCTTAGAAAAAGATGAGAGAGGTTATTTCCGCACTCAAATTCAGTTAGAACATCGACCTCTACTTTGATTGGAGTGCTCCTGTCTGAGCAATTTGGCTCATAGATCAAAGAATCCCCGTACCTGATTGTCGGGGAGTGTCAAAACATAGCAGAACACATTCCCGAACTTCCTGAATTCGTAGCGGCGGACGGGCCGATGGACGGGTGGTGGCACGAAAGTTTTCATATTTTTGCTATAGAAAATCTCGCGGGGAATACTTTCGATATCGAAAAGCTCAAGCAAGTTCTGGATGCCAAACAACAAGGCTATCAAAAAACAACTAATGTTATCAATTATTTAGCCAGCCACCACCGCCACCGCTTGCTGGCGGAAGCAAGCTTTCGGACTCTCCACCCACAAGCTGCTTTTAAACGAGCTAAATGGGGAGCGGTTTTGTTAGTAACAGCAGTAAAAAAACCGATGATGTGGATGGGCGAAGAGTTTGGACACTCGACTCGGCAAACTCCCAACCAGCCGAATAAACTGCTATGGTCTTTGTTTGAAAATCAGCCAAATCATGATTTGTTGGCTTACTACAAACACGTGATTCTGCTGCGGGAAAAAGTTCCGCCACTTTACACACAAAATATTGGATTTTTCCCATACAATGCCGCAACCAAAGTGTTTGCTTACTACCGCTGGAGCGATGAGGTAACGCTAGCAGCAGTAGTCGCTAATTTTTCGGATATTTATCTATCTGGTAACTGCATTCCTAACTTTCCGGCGGGAGCTTGGCACGAGTTGATGTACAACAAAATTCTAGAAGTTGCGTAATAAGAGTTTAAGTTTGATTTGCCGGAATTGTCAGCGCAGGTATTTGTTTTAGCGTCGGAGAATTTATGTCTCCAGGCAGATGATCGGCGAAGTTGTACAACAGTAAATTGTATTTAGGAATGGCGCACCAAACTCAAGAAACCGGGTTTTTCTAGCGGGGCAGATGGCTGGAACGATAGTTTTTTGTAGAAAAATCCGGTTTCTGCGTCAACGCCGTGCGATCGTAATTCCTGGTATGGAGAATAACAATTGCACGGCGACGTGGCAGCAGCCAATTAACACGTCAATTAACACGTCAATTAACACAAACTTTGTGGGAGGACAAACTCTATGGGTTGGCTAAAAAGATTGTTTGGTTTAGAAAAACTTGAAAATCAAGAAACTGTTAACGCTCCTGCTTACCAAGCACCTGTAGCTGAAGCTCAATCTCAAGCTCAGCCTGCTGCGAGCACTCAGACAATCCCGCCGGAACGCATGGGATTGAATGGAGAATACGATCAAAGCGGTTTAGCTAAACGGGTGGCTCAGGCTTTCGATGCAAATCCAGATGTTGCGGATATTGACACTGTTTATGTCGCTCAACTGGGTACTACGGTGGTTCTCAAAGGTACAGTTCCCAGTCAGGAAATTGTCAACAGGTTGGTGACAATTGCTAAAGGTGTTAAGGGTGCAACTGGGGTGGAAACTAATCAAGTTACTGTCGGCTAGTGCGACGGTTATTTCTAACAGCTAACAGTTAACTGTTAATTGCTAACTGTTAACTGTTATAAGCTGTTGGTAATCTTGCGTTGTATTTTTCGGGCGGACTCCCTGGTCTACCCCACCATAATTTCATCTTACTTGACTGGAAAATTTAGATGCGCCTGGGCTTAGGAATGGCTCTGACGATTATGACGTTCTTAATTGCTGAAATATGAGCTTAAGATTGCTTCTGACTTCTTCCATCTGTTATATTCCGTACATGGCCCGTGGCGGAACTTCCTTCTTCTATAAGTGTTTTTTTCGATTATCTTTGTTTCAATCAAAAATATGGCCGGGGAAACGTTAGAACCTACTCGCGGGAAATTAGAACGGAGTCTTTCCCAGGCGATTCAAGCTTTGTACCGTTCTCAACTAGGACAACAGATGAGTCAGGCGCTCTGCCATCTTTTGGATAACAAATTGATAATTATTATCGAAAATGGTATTACTCAACCAGAAAAACTCCTGGCCCAGAACGGTCAGCAAGATTTGGCTTTGCAGGTGCGAGCGCAACTAGAATCAGTCCTAGAAGTGCAACTGAAAGACTTAATCAAAGAGGTTTTGGGTGTGGGAGTAACTGATTTGCTCAGCGATGCGACTTTGGAGACGGGTCGCACCGGAACGATCGCAATTTTGGAGTCGGCACCTAAATTTCGCGAGTCTACTTCTAAGTCTAAAACTCAACCAGCAACATCTCAGAGTTGAGGTGCTGGCTGATAATTGTTTCTAAATCCTTGATGTTAAAGGGTTTAGAAATGTATTCAACGCAGCCGGCTTTGAGAATCCGATCGCGGTCTTCTGCTTTTGCTAGTGCTGTGACCGCCACAATCGGAATATGTCTGAGTTCGGGGTTTTCTTGGATGCGCTTTACTACTTCTAAACCGTCTATATCCGGCAGGCAAATGTCGAGTACGATTAGGTCGGGAGGTCGATCGACTGCTGCTGAAAGAGCTGCGTACCCGTCCACGGCTCCCATGCACTCGCACCCGAATAAATCGAGTATTTGTGTCAGCAGCTCTAAGTTGTCGTGATTGTCGTCTACAGCCAACACTAAAGGACGCTTGTCAACCGCCGATTGACCGCTATTTAAAGATGAGGATTCCAAATTATTCTTCCCAGTAGGGTAGTTCATAAATACCGAGTGAAAAACGAGCGAACAACGACCCAACAACGATCCAACAACGAACCCACAACGATCTAAAAAAAAAATTACCGAGGCATTCCTCAAGTGGCGCTCGGGCACTTGAAACAGATTGGCTCGTATCTGTAGCTCTGCGATCGCTAGTCTTCTGTCTAGCCCGATTGTACAATATCGTTGCAAGCTGGGCAAAGACGACCGCAGTCGATCGATCCCATAGCATCTGCTTAATTGTACCTATCCCAGCACAAATTACCAACTTAGGCGCTATCGGTGCGTCAGCCTTGGTAACCACACGCAATAAATACGGCAAATCTTACCAATAAAGCATCTTCGCTTAATAGCAATTGAAGAGTGACGGCAGCTTTTCAGGATACTCACTAGATTAGAGGTGGGTTCCCATACATGGATCTACCTAAAGGAAGATTCTAACAGACACTTAAGTTTCACAACTTCCACCTGCTGAGAGATACTTGTTACTCTACTTTATACTTCAATGTTTTTAAGTAGTAATTATCACAATTTAAGCCAGTAAAAAGATTCAGTTTTTACTTAAGCTTTTTTACCGGCTATTAACCTAGGAGGTTTTGATGACAATTCCAATCAGAGACGACCTGACTTACATTTTGCTCAAAAAGATTGGCAGCGGCAACGGCAGGGGAGAGTCGGAAATTAGGAACGCAGCCCAAGAATATGTCGGTCACGAGGTGGCGGAAGCGGAATTGCTCGGTCATTTGGACTACCTCAACCAAAGGGAATTTATCAAAGCGGAGTTTAGTGGAGAGCCTTACGGAGGAGCTCAGTTATTGCCGCCTTTAGTGGCATTTCAAGAAGCGGAGTTAACAGAAAAAGGCCGCAAACTGTTACAGAAAATGGAGACGAATCCTCCGAAGTCGCTCCACCACGAAGGATCGGCAGTTCCTATCGCTTCAAAGGATATGCCGTTTTTGGAAAAAGTGATGGTAAACGGTCACTTGGAGGATATTTTTGATGCCCGCGACATTACCGAAGTAGTGTACCGGGTGATGCGCGATGTGATGACAAAAGATGCCATCGAGCACGTGGAATCTGAATTGCACAAAGAAGTTTTGCCTACGGATGACAAAACCCTGCAACAAGAAATAGCAGACCTCTGGAAAGATACAAATCCGCTGGTGGGATTGCTCAGCCGGATACGTCAGCCTTTGACCGGCGAGCCTGCACCTTTGGGGATCGATGGCAATTTGTTTGCACGGAGGGTGGAACTAGAAGGCGGACTTCCTTCGGGAGTAAAACCGGAAACTGCGATCGCCGCTGTATTTTCGGCAACCAAGGATGAGCTGTCCCAGGAGCGAATTCAGGAAATAGCTGGCTTTTTGCCCGATCGAATTCGGGAAATTTGGGCGTCGGCTTAACGCAATATTTCCGGGTATAAATACTTACAAGCCGGGTTAAGGAACCAGCATTCTGCGCTCTTGAGCCAGAATGCTGGTTCATCAACCCGGTTTCTCTATATCTGGTGTCTTGTAACTGTGCAATTGTTTCGTAGTGAGAACTAGAGCCGCGATCGAACTCGATCGAACTTGAGTCCTGACTACTTGTGAGTTCGCTCATTCTTTGCCTTCTAACTGCTGTGAGAAACCCGGTTTCTGGGCCAAATGTGTCGGGAAACCAGAAAGAACCCCAGAAACCGAGTTTCTCGCTCCCGGGTTGGGTAAGCCCAATAGATGTGGCGAAAGTGTTGTAATGTATTGTAAAACTTCATTGAGTTTATAAGCAATTATAAACAATAATGGTATTATGTTGTGAGTGTTGAATAAGGAAT
>NZ_JAUBVJ010000091.1:0-32228 GCF_036702785.1 Microcoleus sp. AR_TQ3_B6
TTTTTTTGACTTCCCTGACTATATGATACTACTATTGTTTATTGATGCTTATAAACTTAATGAAGTTTTACAATACTCTAATTCACCAACGCCCCGTTCAGCAGCGAGCTCGTTGAGGATGGGATTCCCCGATCGCCAGCTTCCGACCAAACCGTGAACCAGATCCGAGGCAGCACAGGCAAGCCGCTGCGTCGGATCTGGTTCAATTCACCAGCCCTTGTTCCAGTTCAGCCGTTGAGCCGTATTCAATTGAGAGTAGATCGACTCTGATGCGATCGCCCTACTTCAAAACTCCTGACGAGTCGGACGGATGATAATTTCGTTAACATCGACATCAGCGGGTTGCTCGATAGCATAGGCGATCGCCCGGGCGATCGCATCCGTATCAATGGCGACTGAATAAAACTGATTCACCGATGATGCCGTATCACCATCAGTGATGGTACTGGTCAACTCAGTCGCAACCTCACCGGGTGAAATGTCGGTAGAAGGAATTTCACCGTTTGACTCCAGCCTCCGCAGCCCTTCAGTAGCAACCGCACCGGGTGAAATGATGGTAGAACGAATTTCACCGTTTGACTCCAGTCGCAGCCCTTCGGAAATTGCTCGCACTGCATACTTGGTAGCACAGTAAACTGCCCCCCCCGGAACTACTTTATGCCCTCCAATAGACGACAAGTTGATTACGTGCCCAGACTTCTGTTGGCACATAGTCGGCAGCACCGCAGCGATGCCGTAAAGCACGCCTTTAAGGTTGACATCAATCATTTGATCCCACTCATCGACCTTAATCTGGTCAAGGGGAGACCCTGATATTAAAGCCGCATTGTTAACCAGAACATCAATGCGTCCATAGGTTTCCAAGGTTGCGTCAGCCAATGCTTGCACCTGGGCGCGATTTGCCACATCGGTGACTCGATAGGCAACCGTCCCACCTGTTTTTTGGATTGCAGCCACCAAGTCTTTGAGTTTATCTTCACGGCGAGCAGCAAGCATCAGTTTGGCTCTGCTGGCGCCTAAACGACGAGCAGTGGCTTCCCCTATACCGCTACTTGC
The DNA here is from genome assembly GCF_036702785.1 of Microcoleus sp. AR_TQ3_B6. Lineage (NCBI taxonomy): Bacteria > Bacillati > Cyanobacteriota > Cyanophyceae > Oscillatoriales > Microcoleaceae > Microcoleus > Microcoleus sp. AR_TQ3_B6. Next base: position 1,057 of record NZ_JAUBVJ010000091.1, read on the forward strand.
TCCGGTAATAATGACAACCTTGCTTTCAATCTCAGACATCTTTACTCCTATTAGCAAATAAAATCGGCTCACCTAAAACCGATCGCAAAGCTGCTTAATTACCAAGCGCGATCGTATTGAATTGGAGCAGGTAACGATTGACGTAGTTGCTTCGCAGCCCGCATCGGCCAATAAGGATCGCGCAGCAGTTCTCTGGCAAGTAATACCATGTCTGCTTGAGCTGTCCGGATGATGTGGTCAGCCTGCGCGGGTGCAGTAATCATACCAACGGCTCCGGTGGCGATGTTCGCGGAGCGTCGAATGCTCTCGGCAAAGGTAGTTTGGTAGCCTGCACCCGTCGGAATCTTTTCACCCGGTACAATTGCGCCTGAGGAACAATCGATTAAATCAACGCCCAGTGACTTTAATTTATAGCTGAGTACAATACTTTGTTCAATGTCCCAACCATTTGGAACCCAATCGGTTGCAGAGATGCGCACCCAAAGCGGTGTTCTATCGGGCAAAACATTGCGCACCGCTTCTACGACTTCACATAAAAACCGGATGCGATTCTCAAAACTGCCACCATAGTCATCTGTCCGTTGATTGCTCAAGGGAGACATAAATTCATGCAGTAGGTAGCCGTGAGCCGCATGAATCTCTATTAGGTCAAATCCGGCTTCGAGGGCGCGTTGAGCTGCCTTGACAAAGGATGCGGTCAACTTTGGAATGTCTTCGATACTCACAGCGATGGGGGCGGGGCTATTGGGATCAAATGGAATGGCGCTAGGGGCGATGGGAGTCCATCCCCCAACAGATTCTCCAAGCACATTTCCCCCCTCCCACGGAGTTGCCGTACTGCCTTTTCGACCTGCATGAGCAAGTTGAATTCCAGCAACCGCACCGTTGCGGTGAATTAAATCGACGATTCGCCCCAACATTTCAATGTGAGCATCTTGCCAGATTCCCAAATCTTGCGGCGTAATTCGTCCTTCAGGCTCGACTGCCGCTGCTTCAGTCATCACCAGCCCTGCCCCTCCTACGGCTCGACTGACGAGATGAACCAGATGCCAATCATTCGCGAAGCCATCAACGCTTGAATATTGACACATGGGAGAAACTGCAATGCGATTTCGGAAGGTAACGCCACGTTGATCCAATGGCTCAAATAAATGCGACATGGTTGTAAATCCGTGAGTTATAAAATGCTACAGATGTCAAGCACAGACTTTCTTCACACTGGGAAGTTGACTGACCTCATTCCACCAAGTTCGCAGCGAAGAAGTTTTCGCGATCGTTGCTTCATACTCTAGGGTCTGCGATAGGTAGGTGAACACCGGAATTAGGTAGAAATCGGCAATGCTCAGTTCGTGGTCGAGCAAATACGGGCGTCCTACAGTTAGGGACTCGATCGCCTCTAGGGCAGTGTTTACAGGTGCTACGGCTGCTTTCACCTTGTCCTCGTTAGTTTGACCCCCGTGGCCGGCCATAATCAGACGCTCAATGGTAATTAACTCGATCGCCGCTGCATAGAGATGGCTGTCCATAATCCCCATAATTTGGAGCCTCCGAGGGCTTTTCACTATACACCTCAAATATCTATAGTGACTGCGTTTTTGATGACTAAAATCACACTTTAGGAGCTGGAACCCGAAAGTAACAATAACCCCTTAGAAGGAGATTAATTTCACCGCAGACAGGATCGGGATTCTTAGCTTCCAACGCCGTCAAACCTTCAGCTTTTTTAGATTCTGCCTTGTGCTTGGGGATGAAACATTTTTTCAACAAGATTTTTGCGCAGAAAAACTGTCATTTTTTTTCCTATCAAAAAGTAGAATATGCAACCTAAAACTACGGCTAACACTGCCAGTATAGCCGGAGCAAAGAAACCATCGATTTTTTTTCCTAAATTCGCCTTTTGCACAATTTTTGTACTTGCTGAAATCAGCGACCGGTGGGTCAAGAATATCGAGTAGGAGGCAGATCCCAAGAAAATTAAAAGAGCGGGAATTTTCGGGGAATCCTTGAGGTCTATCGAGGTAGCAGCAATGATTAACAGAGCTGCTAGCCCTCCCCAAGTAGTGATGCGATCGAACTCTATGTTTTTCCATGCAACCAGCATTCCTAAAATAACATATCCTAAATTTGCTATCCCAAACAATATCCACCTGTATTTGCTAAGCTTCTTGTTATATTTAATTACAATATACGCAGCCTAGCAGCCCAAAACAAATTCTAGATTCATATTCCCAAATACTACATTCAGCAAGAAAAAAGAGTCGGAAAATTTTACAACTTTACAAAAATGTATAATAGTGACAAATGTCCAACTCGAAAGTATAGGTGCAGAATGTTTGGGTTTCAACCAGATAACTATACTGAACAGGAAGTAAAAATATAATTCGTAAATTAAAGTTCAACCTACATTGACAATGGGTTTGTCCTTTTGAGGAATCAAGAGCAGCGAAACAATTACGTGTCCCCAATCTAAATCTTTATTGTTAGCAAAACCGGGAATTAGTAGAAACAAACACAAAACAGTCAGAGTAATTAGCCAGTATATCGGATAAATTCGCACGGCGCGCTTGACTAAAAAAGATTTTAACTGGTCTTTTTTACCGATCGCCGAGCGGTGAACCTACACCACGATCAAACCGCTCTATACAAAAAAGTAATCAACACCGCTCCACCCAGCCTGAAATAAATTAAAAAAAGTAACTTGATTTAATCTCTCGGCGCTCATATTGTTGAGGTGAAACATTACCACCAATACAGCCGCAATCCCCCGATAAACTTGCAAAAGACTAAGCTTTTTGTGAAGAGTTGAACTCTGTGTCATGAGAAAACACCTTGTTCAAGAGTGGCAGTTACCCTGGGTCGCCAACTATAGTCAACCCACTAAACATACTCAACACATTAGACACTATAATATAACTTTATACTTTTTTCATAAAGTTGTGCAAGAAGACTTCCGACTGATTGTGGACTTAGTTCTAGTTCTCGCTGCTGCCGCAGCAGGAGGACTCTTTGCATCGCTGTTGCGACAGCCAGTAATTCTCGGGTATCTCGTGGGAGGGATCGTAGTTGGTCCGGCTGGTTTGGGGCTGATTAAAGAATTAATTCAGGTAGACACCCTGGCTGAATTCGGGGTTGCCTTTCTGTTATTTGCCTTGGGAGTAGAATTTTCTTTCGCCGAACTCCAGAAAGTTAAAGCCATTAGTTTGGGCGGGGGGGGCTTGCAAATTGTACTGACGATCGCCATTACTACTGCAATTTCCTTGGCTGTAGGCTGGGTAGAATCGCCCGCTCAAGGCGTGTTTTTAGGAGCGATTCTGTCGCTTTCCTCGACAGCAGTCGTACTGAAATGCTTGATGGAGCGCAATGAAGGCGGTACTTCCCACGGTCAAGTCATGCTGGGAATATTAGTAGTTCAAGATTTGGCATTGGGGCTAATGCTAGCAGTTTTGCCGGCACTCAATCAGCCAGCAGAAGCGATCGGCTTCACGGTAGCGTGGGCCCTGCTGCGGATCGGGTTATTTGCTGTAGGTGCTGTAGTCGCGGGCATTTGGATCGTACCGCAGTTGCTGCGCTACCTCGCGCAAACAGAAAGCCGGGAACTGTTTTTGCTGGGAGTTGTGGTTTTGGCTTTAGGGATTGCGCTACTGACAGAATATTTGGGTTTTTCGATCGAGATGGGCGCATTTGTGGCGGGTTTAATGATTTCCGAGGTGGAATATGCCGACCAAACTCTAACCTATGTCGAGCCTTTGCGAGATATTTTTGCATCCTTATTTTTTGTCACCATCGGGATGTTAATTGACCCGATGTTTCTCTGGAACCATCTCGAAGTAATTCTGGGACTGGTATTTCTAGTATTTGTCGGCAAATTCTTAATTATAACGCCGATCGTCCGACTATTTGGCTATCCGCTAAAAACAGCATTGATCGCAGGTTTGGGCTTAGCTCAAATAGGAGAATTCTCCTTTGTACTCGCTAGTTCCGGCCAAGTTATGGGGCTGGTGTCGCGGAACGTTTACCTGTTAATTTTAGGAACGACGGCAGTCACCCTCGTGCTGACTCCCTTTGTATTGAGAAGCGTGCCGCAGTTATTGAAGTGGGCGGAAAATTTCGGGCCTTTGCAGCGCTATTTTGACGAAACATCTCAACCTGTGGCAATAGCTGAAACTTTGCCGGAACAAAATCATGTTGTGGTTTGCGGCTACGGGCGAGTCGGCAGAATTTTAGTCAAAATGCTGCAAAGCCGCAACTGTTCAGTTGTGGTGATCGACGAGTCAGAAAGTAGTATTCAAGACTGCAGAGTGCAAGGAATTCCTTACATTTACGGGAATGCTGCCAGCTTGCACGTATTGGAAGCCGCCCAGGTGGAACGGGCAAAAGCCATGGCGATCGCCCTTCCCGATCCTATGAGCACTCGCTTGTGTCTGAAGCGGGCTTTAGAATTAGTCCCGGATTTGGATATTGTGGTGCAGGCCAACCAAGATAAAGACATCGAACTGCTTTACCAACTGGGGGCCTGGGAAGTTGTGCAGCCGGAGTTTGAGGCCAGTTTAGAACTGTCTTCCCACTTGCTGGCTGCCATGGGGCTCTCCACAATGGCGATCGCGCGGGATGTGCAGCAAATTCGCAGCAGCCGCTATCTGGAATTGCGGCCAGCGCGCGAACCTTTGGCGGTTTCGCGGGATTTGAAAGTGGCGGTTCGAGATATGAACAGGGAGTGGTACAACTTGCCGTCAGGTTCTCCCATCGCCAGCATGACTCTGGAAGAAACTAACTTGCGGCAGTTGACAGGCGTCAGCGTGATGGCGATCGTCCGCGAGAATGGCGAGGAAATTGATTATCCCAACGGCAAGACAGCTTTGCAGTCGGGCGATCGACTGTTTGTAGTGGGAGAACCGGAAGAACTCATCAGTTTTGAGTTGCTGGCGAAGGGGGAAGTTGCAGTGCCGCAGGGCGACAGTTCTTGTCAGTGGCTGAGGCTGCCAGCAAACAGCCCTTGGGCGGGCAAAAAACTATCAGAGGTAGATTTGCTGGGCCAGTACGGTGTGCAGGTGCGGGCGATCCGCCGGGAAGGGAAATTTACTCGCTGGCCGGACGGAACTACCAATTTGCACGAAGGCGATCGTTTGCTGCTGTGCGGCGGCTTCTACGAACTCGGCTTGATGCAGCGGACGGCCTCACCGCCGGTGCCACAACCTCCTTTAAAGCTGCCTTTTGTCACCGCCCAAGTCAGCGAAAAGCTGTTTAGCGATTAGGGAAGTTCGGCAACGGATTCCCAGGCGAGAGGATGTAACGGAGGGCAGGAAGTTGGGCAACGGATGTAACGGAGGTCAATCGATTTTAGATTTTAGATTTTAGATTGACTTGCGCGAGATAAATGCTCTTTCTTGAGGATTTTCGACAATCGATTTGGGATTGATTCCACGGATAAATCACGTGGCGGGTACCACCTTTGAAATTCGCTTGTCAGGAAGACCGAAGTTGGAAGAGGTTCGAGGGTAGAAGAAAGAGGTAAGAGGTTCCAGGTTTGAGGGAAGATTTTTCCCATCTCCCACTCTCCCCCTCTCCCCCTCTCCCCCTCTCCCCCTCTCCTCAGGCGTTGGGTTTGAGATAAGCAATTGCTGGCCGCGAGATCAGAATTTGTGTTTCTGAGGGATCGAGGAGGCAAATGCAGCTATGATCCTGCCAAAAAATTCGGCCCGCTAGCAAGTCGCCGGTAAGGAGTTTAATCTCTACCTGTTCTTTGTCTTTGATGTAGCTTTGTATTAAGCGAACGCTGGGCAATCCGGTCTCAAATTCTGACATAGTGGGAAATGGGTAATTTGGTCATTAGTCATTAGTCATTAGTCATTAGTCTGTGGTCATTAGTCATTAGTCTTTGGTGGCAAACTGAGGATTGAGGAGGGAGGACCCAGGACCCAGGACTAAGGACATCAGGGCGGGACGCAACTGGCAAATGACTAAGGACTTTATGAAGTCTATCAACTAATCAGTTTTAACCAAAAGGGGTTTGTTTTTATGCCGATCGAGTTTGCGAAGTATCACGGACTGGGAAATGATTTTATTCTGATTGACAATCGCCACTCGTCAGAACCGACGCTCGCGCCAGAACAAGCTGTGGATTTGTGCGATCGACATTTCGGGATTGGCGCAGACGGCGTGATATTTGCTCTTCCAGGGCAAAACGACAGTGACTATACGATGCGGATTTTTAACTCCGACGGTTCGGAACCGGAAATGTGCGGCAACGGGATTCGCTGTTTGGCTAAGTTTATCGCCGATTTGGAAGCGTCGGAAATTCACCCCCAACCCCCCCAAGCTTCGGGGGGGAGTCAATCTAAGACTGAGTACCGGATTCACACCGGTGCGGGCGTTATTATCACCCAATTGCGATCGGACGGTCAGGTTAAGGTGGATATGGGAGTTCCCCGGCTGCTGGCTGCAGAAATTCCGACAACTTTGGCGGCACCGGATGCCAAAGTTATTGATGTGCCACTCGATGTAGCGGGTAAATCTTGGTCTGTTACCTGCGTCAGCATGGGCAATCCTCACTGCATTACTTTTGTAGAGGATGTTTCGGCTGTTGCTTTAGAAACTGTCGGGCCTCAATTCGAGCACAACCCGGCCTTCCCGCAGCGTACAAATACGGAATTTATTCAAGTTATACGCTCGGAGTATGTAAAAATGCGGGTGTGGGAAAGAGGCGCGGGTGTTACTCTAGCTTGTGGGACTGGTGCTTGTGCTGCTGTGGTAGCTGGGGTGTTGGTAGGGAAGTGCGATCGGGCAACTGCGGTTGAACTCCCTGGCGGCATTTTGGAAATCGAATGGGCAGAAGTTTCTGGGCGGATTTACATGACCGGGCCGGCACAGCGAGTATTTACTGGTTGTATTAGTCATTAGTCATTAGTCATCAGTCACTGGTCAGAACGGATTTTTGTTGCATTAACAAACAATAAAAATTATTGAATTCAAAATTTTTATTGAAGTCTGACCAATGCCTTCCGCCTTCAAAAGTCAGGGGCTGCGGACTGAAGACTGAAGACTAATAACTAAGCCTGAAATCTAAAATCTAAAATCTAAAATCTAAAATCTAAAATTTAGTAGGTGGGCTTGCATGGCTGGAGGTATTTATCTGATTCAGGACGGCGACAGGCTGGTAGAAATGATGGAACAGCCCTACGACTCGGAAGACCAGTTACAAGACTTGCTAGTAACTTATCCCAATTTGATCGCGGGAGACGAAATAGATCGGGCGACGGCGCGCAGGTGGCTGTTAATTTCGCGGGAACCTGCACCCAGCGACGAGGAAACAGCGGTGCAGTGGTCACTGGATCATTTGTTTCTCGACCAAAATGCCGTTCCTACTTTGGTGGATGTCAGGCGAACTCCTAATGCCGAACTGCGGCAAAAAGTTTTGGGTCAGTCGATCGACTATGCTGCTAATGCGTTGGTTTACTGGCCGGTCGATTCAATTATTGCTCTGTTTGAAGCTAATTGTCGCGATCGGGGTCGCGATCCCGAACAGATTTTTGAAGAGTTTCTCGGTGCAGATGCTAATGAAGAGAGATTTTGGCAGAAGGTTAAAACTAATTTGCAAGCCGGTAAAGTTCGCTTAGTGTTTGTAGCTGACGAGATTTCCGCTGAAATGCGCCGAGTTGTGGAATTTCTCAACGAACAAATGGACCCGGTTGAAGTTTTGGCCCTGGAAATTAAACAGTATGTAAGTCAAGAGGGTTTGAAAACCCTGGTTCCCAGAGTGATCGGTCAGACAGCCGAAGCACAGCAGAAAAAATCCAGCGCAACGCGCGAAAGAAGGCGCTGGGATGAATCTTCATTTTTTGCGGAAATCAAAGCTAGACGGGGCGCAGATGAGGCGCAAATGGCAAAAGCAATTTACCTTTGGGCGAAAAGTCAAGAACCCGAAGTTCAAATTCACTGGGGAACGGGGGACACCTACGGCGGTTTCGTCGCTCAATTGCCTCAAAAGGGAAGAAAACCCTATCAGTTATTCACTGTAGATATTTCTGGCAGAATGGAGATTTCTGCTGACAATTACGGTTCTGGGCCGCCGTTTAATGCGGAACACCATTGGCTGGAATTGAGAAGTAAGCTGAGTTCGATCGGTCTGTCGTTACCTACAGAACCGGGCGAAAGAAGGTCGCCGAGTCTGGCTTTGTTTACTTTGCAAGACGAATCTGCCCTCAAGCAAGTTATGCAAACTTTTGACTGGGTGATTCAGCAAATTAAAACGTTATAGTCATCAGTCATTTGTAGGGTGATATTCGGCGCAACTTACCCCTATTTGTAGGGTGCGCAGAATATCACCGAAGAACGAGCGGGAAGCCCCAAGCTTTAGCACTTTACCCTTATTAGCTGATTTTATTTGTCCTCAATCTTAATTAAATAGTTATTAGTTATTATACTAAATCCGGATTTGTCATCCCCTTTAGGAAGTCGGATATTGAAATCGCGTCTACACAAGCTTTGGTTACTCCAAGCGGACTAAAGAATAAAGGGGTATTTAACACGGATTTGGTATTAGCTGCTAACCACTAACTAATGACTAATGACTAATGACTGTTGACTGTTGACTATTGATAGCGAATGTTTGCTTTTTTTAAGCGCCGCAGGGCTTCTCCCAGCCGATCGCAATCTGCAATTAAACTAACTCTCACATATCCTTCGCCGCCCGGCCCAAAAGCATTGCCAGGAGTCACCACAACACCCGTTTGCTGCAAAACATTCAGGGCAAAATCAGTCGAACTCATGCCCGGAGTGCAGGGAACCCAAAGATACATTGCAGCCAGAGGTTTAGGAATATTCCACCCTAATTCTGCCAATCCTTCAACCAGAAAATCCCGGCGATTCCTGTAACGATTCTGCACTTCGTGCAAGTAACTGTCGGGCAATTGCAGCGCTGTTTCTGCTGCTGCTTGCAATGCGGAAAATATACCGTAATCTAGGTTAGTTTTTAAGGTGCGCAAACCTTGAATAATCTTGCTATTTCCTACTACAAAACCGACGCGCCAGCCGGCCATATTGTAGGTTTTGGACATGGTGTGAAATTCGACGCCGATTTCTTTACCGCCGGGAATTTCTAATAAACTTGTCGGTTGATACCCGTCAAAGGCTAATTCCGCATAACACAAGTCGTGAACCAGCAAGATTTGATGTTTGTGTGCGAAAGCAACAATATCTTTGTAAAATTCGCGGGGTGCAGTTGCTCCAGTCGGATTGCTGGGATAATTAAAGTAGAGTATTTTGGCTTGTTCGGCTACGCTGTCGGGAATGTCGGCTAAGTCAATTACCCAGTTGTTTTCTGGTTTGAGGATGATGTTGTGAACTTTTGCACCGGCGATAATCGGGCCGCGAAATAATACGGGATAAGCGGGACTTGGTACTAATACTAAGTCGCCGGGATTGATGTAGGCGATCGCAAAATGTGCTAAACCTTCTTTAGAACCCAACAGAGGCAATGCTTCGCTTTCTGGATCGAGTTCAACGTTGTAGCGGCGGCTGTACCATTTAGTTATGGTGCGGCGGAAACTGGCAGTTCCTTCAAAGGGTGGATAGCCGTGATTTGCAGAATTTTGGATGGCTGCGACAGCCGCTTCTACTACTGGTTGAGGAGTGGCACCGTCGGGGTTTCCCATTCCTAAGTCTATTAAATCGAGTCCTTGTTCGCGGGCGCGGGCTTTGAGTTCGTCGAGACGGGCAAATACGTAGGGCGGTAGTTTTTGCAACCTGTCAGCAGGGCTAATCCAATCCAAGGTCATTTATTTTTTGTCTGTTGTCAGTTTTCCTGGTTTGTAGTAAGGACTTCAGTCCTTGCTAGCACAGCCTTTTCAGGACTTTAGTCCTTACTACAAACTGTTTTAATTCTTAATCTTTAATTCTCCCACAGGTGCGGTGGTAGAAACCATCGCTGCCATTAATTGTTGGGGAACGACTTTAAAAGGCAGTCTGTGGATGTCGGAATTAGGATTGCAGGCTATGTCGGCGGCGCGCTGCAATTCTGTGATGGTAATGTCTCCGAGTCCGAGGTTGTCTAAAGTTTGGGGCAATCCAATTTCGGCGTAGAATTTTAGCAGTTGCTGTCTGGCTGTAGCTGCGAGTTGATTGTTTTGCATCATTTCTTCTAGCCGCAGTTGTACTAAAATGCCGTAGGCGACTTTTTCGCCGTGCAATGTGCCGTGACTTGCTAATAGGTGAGTTAGGCCGTTGTGGACGGCGTGGGCGGCGACGGTGCGACATTGGGCGCCGCCGATCCCGCCGATTACTCCTGCTAGCAATACGGTGGCATCTGTGACTTCTTGCCAGGTTTCGCTACCGGGTTCTTTGAGGGCGGCGGCTGATTTTTGGAATAAAATATCGCGCAGTATTCTAGCTTGTTGGACGGCGGAAACGATCAGGGTTTGTTCGCAGTGTCCGCTGCTGACTGATGCTTCGTACCATTTGGCGATCGCATCTCCAATTCCTGCTACTAATGTCCGCTGCGGTGCGGTTTGAATTAAGCTGTAGTCGAGTATTAATAAGTCGGGACATCTGGCTAATGTGACATCGTATTGGAATGCACCTTGTTCTGAATAAATGTTAGAAAGGGCTGTCCAAGCGGCACAGGTGGCGGCTGATGTGGGTATGGTGACGATCGGGATTTTGCACTGATGGGCGACGAGTTTTGCTGCGTCTAAGGCTTTGCCGCCGCCTACACCGATGATGAAGTCGGCTTGATGGGTTTGGACGGCTGCGCGGAGGGTTTCGAGACTCCTTTCGCTGCAATCCTTGCCGTAGGCTGTGGAGGCGGATTGTAACTGCTGCTGTTCGAGGATTGGTTGCAGGTAGGGTTGGGCGGCGGCGAGGGAGTTGCTGCCGCCGACGATTAGCGGTTGCTTTCCGAAACCGGCGATCGCATCTCCGGCTTGTGCGATCGCCGATCGACCCCGCAATACACAGGCGGGAGCAATTGTCAAGGAATAAATTGCAGTTGCGGTGGCGGTTTTGGTGCTTTGGGTTTGAGTCATCGAACCACTAGATAAGTGACGAGAAGGTTGACGCTTTGCAGGATTGCTGGATTTTCTAGGATAACTCTAACCTATGTTGGGCGATCGGGTAAGTTTTGTAAAGTTTTTATTAAGTATTGTGCGGGGTTGGGGATGGGAGGGGGGAGTTGAGGGCGATCGCTAATTAGATGAAGAAACTCCGGGCGATCGAATTATCATTAAAATTGAGGCTTAACGTACAACTCCCAGACTTGTTTCACTGCTGCTGCATCTGCTTGAGAAATTTGCCCGATTTTCGCTAGCAACAAAGACTTTCCCAAACAATCTAATCTAGACAAACGCACTGTTGAAGCAACGCGCCAACCGCTGACAGACCAATCATTAGGAAATACATCAGTTTGGCTGCGGGGTTTGGCAGAGGTGACGGCGGCTGCTACCACATCCTCGCCATCCAACTACAGCAAAAGTAGGGGGCGTTTTTTAGAGTCTGCGCCGCTTGTAAAAGGAATATTTGCCACCCAAAAATCACCAGGTTCAATAGTGGTCATAAAGTCCTTCGTCTTCGGGTGCGTAACCTTTCAAAAAAGCATCATGGCTGCAAGTAATAGCTGGGTAAATTAAATAGTCTTCGCCGTCTAGTAGCAACCGCTTGAGAGGCGGTGTTTCTGTTGGCGAAGTGCTAGATTTTGAACTTACGCTCAACGGCTTGGTCTGTTGTGCTTTGTATAAGAGTAATTGCACAAAATCGAGCAGTTACTCTTCTTTTTCTATCAACAGAAGTCGCAGTTTTTCTGACACGCTTTTTTCTATATTATTAATAGTTGGTTTCCTGGGAGTTTTACCCTTCAGATTTGTTAGTTTTCTGCGTTACCTACATATTTGATCGCGACTTTCAAAGGTGAGAGCGTGGCTGATTCTAGCCAGTCCAACAATATAACCGATCAAAGTTCCTCACCTCTGTGGTTTTAATCGTGGGAGGTGGGCTGCTTTTTCCGGCCAAACACACCCGACATACTTAAACCAGTCACTAGCAAGCCTATCATTCCCAAGCCGTTTAAAATAGGGTAAATTGCTTGCAGGTGAAAGATTTCACCTGTATGAATTTTTAATAAAAATCTCGATGAAATTTCTATACTCAGCGGCCACTCTCGGAGAATTGTTATAGCCATTCCCGTCAACACAGTCAGCGCGATCGGCAAAGCAACAATAAGGCCTAGAATGCGGTGGTACTTGCGAAATGCTCTCTTCATAGTAGTTGAAAGTTTTGGAATACTGAGGTTATATAAGGAGGGAGTGTTGAGTGCTTGTTTCTGAGTAACTGCGATCGCATAACTCTCACAGGACATACGCACTCCGACGCAGAGAAACCGGATATTTTAACTTTTATTCAAGGTTTGAACCAATTATAAGAGTTAAAAAACTCGGTTTCTGCGTCTGAGACTTTAGAATCAAGCACTCACCACTGAAATTTAAGACTTAGGAATGCTACTGATAGTCTTTTCCAGCGACTGCAATTGAGTCAGCACTTGGTCTTTGCTTGGCTTAGATTTTTTGAGCGCAGTCATCACTTTTTCTGTGGAATCCTCAACTGCATCGTAGCTTTTAGGAGCTTTAGCTTTGATACCATCTTCTACTTTCTTCCAGGCATCCTCAAATTTGTCAAATTCGGTTTTGGCTTTGGCAAAGTTTCCAGCCTCAACTGCTGCTTTGGTACTGGAAACCACACCACTCAATTCTGCATAGTTTCCCTGGGATGCTGCTTTCTCAGTTTTTACAGCAGTAGCAGCAGGAACCGGGGCGGGTGAAGTTGGGGGAGTGGAAGCTTCTTTAGCGCTGTCGCAACCAGACAAAGCTAGAAGGCTGATGGCGCTAAGGACAAGGATTTGATTAAAACGAGCCATGAACAATCCTCACATAGATCGATACTAGAATCTATTTTGTCACAAACAAATCAGATCCGTGGGAATAAATCAACATCCTGCGGGATAGTAAATTGTGAAGCTGGAAGTCGGCTGATAGTTTGGTAAGTTTGGTAGGTTTGGGTTGAGGAGGAAACGCTACTAGGTTGGGTTGCCACTGTTGACCTGGATCCCCTGCAACCCAACCTAGTGACTACCCTCTTGTGTGTTTTATGTTTAGAAAGCTAATTCGGGCGATCGACATTCATGATTTTATGGACGATAATCAACACAGATAATTAAGCCTATTACTAATTCTTGCACAACCGTTTCAGAAACTTTCCCGATACACCTGACAAATCGCTCAGTAGTTACACTCCGAACTTGCAAAACATTGCCTGCTGAGTCTGCGTCTAAACAGTTTTCTTCAGTTCGCTGAATCAGAATCATTAAAGGGCGATTTTAAAATTTAGGTTGCCATGTAGCGACAGGAATTATAATCCGCATGGGGATAGAACTAAACATTTCTGAACTAATCACAACCGCAGGACGTGTTTTCTAAATTTCTTGTTCTCGGGTGAGATAGAGTTGTACCAGCCAAACCTCTCCTCGTTTTGGGTTAGTAGTCATACTCAGTCTCCCAGTCTTCGCCATCGAGTACAGAAAACTCGGTTAATTCAGGATATGTCAAAAAATCTTCGGCTGTAGCAGGTATAAATGGTGCTAGTATTTTATGGCGTTCTGCTATTGGCAGGCTAGCAATTTCTCGCTTGTGATAGCTTGAGAGCAGGCTGGGTTGTTGACGAACTTTTAGACTCAGAACTTTCGCTGTATAAGTGCTTTTACCGAGCCCGCGCCGCGGAGGTCGATCGGTTCATCAAGCATCGTTGCGCCGACCCGGTGAATCTGAGCGTTACATTTTTCCCAACAGGTGAAACACGATCGCCAGCAACTTCTGCTGATCGCTCGCCCCTTTCCTATACCCTAGAAAAACACAGGCACGGCCAAGGCTCAAATCAGCTCGGGATCGATCGCCTTCTCTGTGCGATCGCCGATCGACCCCGCAATACACAGGCTGGAGCAATTGTCAAGGAATAAATTGCTGGTGCGGTGGCGGTTTTGGTGCTTTGGGTTTGAGTCATCGAACCACTGGATAAGTGACGAGAAGGTTGACGCTTTGCAGGATTGCTGGATTTTCTAGGATAACTCTAACCTATGTTGGGCGATCGGGTAAGTTTTGTAAAGTTTTTATTAAGTATTGTGCGGGGTTGGGGTATGGGAGGGTGAAGGGCGATCGGTATAATGAATTTACGGCAAAGCATTGAGGAGGGAGGATGGAGGATGGCAGTTTATCAGGCGATGATCGGCAAAACCTACGCCCAAACGAGAAGAAGCGATCCACGCATAGCGACAAAACTGTTAGAAATTCTGCAATCTTCACAGGCTTCTACAATGGCTGATATGGCTGCTGGCACAGGTTCTTACGGAGTTATTCTTGCTGAGTTTATCGTTACTATAATATCGCTACGTCATATTAAGCTCAAGTTAGTGTCAAACTGTCTGTGGGGTGATACTCTAAAATATGGACAGGCTGGCTAAAAAGTTGTTAAATAAAGTTGAGTGAATCTAACCTATTTCATGGCAAGGATAGCAAATGGATGTATCTTCAATAGATAAAAAGTTTTTGGCAAAACAAGAAAAGTTGCTGACATCTTATCTAAGTAATATTTTGCCTGTAGTTAGAGAAAGAGTGAAAAGCATCACTAGGGAAGATTTCTCATTACTTTCCTTTCATGCTCAAATCGGTTCGAGTAACAATCTCTACATTGACGGTGTTCGTACAAAATTTATAGATTCTGAAGATTTCATCGCACAGTGGCTATGTGGTCTCGTGAAAAATGTAGAGATAAAAATTAACCTGGGTACTTTTGGGAAAGGTCGGTATAATGGAGCAGACTACTACTTAATTCAATATCTAAAGGATCTCTCGATCAGGGACTATGTTTTTACTTTCTTAACTAGGAATTTTTACAGAAACTTCAAGGAGAGGACAAGGAATAAGCCCGATGAAAATCTTTGGTCACTCTGGTTTGGAAATGGAAATTTAGTCTGGGGTTTAGTAATTGAGCCAGTCTTGCGTAATGGTTGCTGGACTAATGATAAGAGTGAAATGAGAAGAGCTAGTTATAATTATTGGACAATCGGACACATAATATCAACTGGACTTATTGATCCAACTTCAGACTCACCCATCAAATTCAGCAATCCCGAAGATTTCTTGAGATTTTATAAAAGCGTAATTATTAGAACCTCTAATTCGCAGTACGAGAAAGAAATAGCTGACAGATATATCGAGTATTTGAAACATTCTAATCATTTAAATCAAGAACCATTCCTGATTCCTGAATTTAGATATGCTGGAAAAGAAGTTAAGCATCTTTACAGACTAGATTACACGGTTTTGAACTCTTATGTAATGAAAATGACTGGCTTTGAAATCAGCCCTGCATCTACTCACATTCATGTAGAGCGAACCAAGGAGAAGACGCAGAAATTAATCAATTTTGAGTTATCCCAGGAATGGTGTAAAGAAATGACTAAAAGAAATAGTTACTTTAGTAAATACGGCATATCCACTGTAACTTTTACAGATACAGATTTAGACAATATGGATCAATGTTTTCAAACGATTGCAGGTTTTTTAAGAGAGAAAAAAAATGCCCCTACTACCCTATATAATGCTATTTCAGAAATGGAGTTATTTATCGAGAGATATAAACTTTAACAGTTGAGCATCCACCCAAGTCAGCCACATAACAATACCCATGCACACCGACCAGCGAGGGTTAACGGGATTTAAACAAAAAATAGTGTTAATCCGTTGAAACTCGAGTAAATTGCTTAAATTTTAAAAAAATTACCTGTAGGAATCTTCAACAATAATTTCGATAAAATTTCTATACCTATCGGCAAATCTCAGACAATTGTTATCAACTTTCCAGTCAACATAGTTATACATTCTGCAAGGCTGACTAACCATCGCCTTGAACCTCAATAGTATAACTGTAGCCCTGTTCAGTCAGAAACAGTTGGCGGTGTCGCGCAAAATCTTCCTCGCAAGTTTGTAGCGATCCTAATGTATAAAAACTCGCAGTATGTCCATCGAATTTCGGGCGTAGAATTCGTCCGAGGCGCTGCACTTTTTCTTGGCGAGAACCATAGTTTCCTGATACCTGAATCAACACATCGGCATCGGGTAAATCGACGGCAAAATTGCCCACGCGAGATAGAATTAATCCGGTAATCTCTTTGTGACGGAATGCTTCGTATAACCGATCGCGCAGGAAACCATCCCTAGTGGATGATGGTTGTAACAGAATTTGTGGGATTATGATTTCTGTGCAATCAGCCTTCTTGCCTTCATGCCAACGAATGATTCTGACCTACAAATCCAAGCGGGAAGAATTCTAGACGCGATCGCTTTCATTCCTTTTGAGCAATGTCAACCCTTGACCCGTGGGTTTGAGAGCATTCCTGCGCGTCCTGGCATTTATGCAATCAGGCACATAACTGATGGATTGCTCTACATCGGTAAAACCAAGAGCTTACGAGGTCGCTTCAGTGGTGGGCACAAAGCTTTTTTGTGGGCATGGCTCGATAAATATAGCGATGAAGACATACGGATTGCAGTACAGACAATTTCTCACTGGCAGAACCCTGCGTTACTATTGGAGCTAGAAGCCATCATTCTAAGAGCTACTGAACCCCCTTACAACGTCCAAATCCCAACTGAGATGTAAAGCCATGCAAGCCAAACTTCAAGAGCAACTTTCCCTCGCTGATGCCGAAGTTATTTTAGGACGTTTTCCTGAGCGAATTCGTGCTGCCCTAATTGCTCGTGCTGCTGAAATTGAATATCCAATCGAAGCAGTAATTGAGATGGCGATCGCTAGTTTCCTTGACACAGAGGCATTAGGTTTTGCAGATTGCAAACCGGGACGCGGACAATAACAGCGTCAAGTGGCGATCGCCGCAGTCTAACAACCCGGTTGGATCGGACTACCGAAGGATATTGGTGGTGATGCAAAAGTTATTTCTAGCCACTCAACCGGAACGTTGCTTTTGGCTGAAACAATGCTTCTAAATTATCGGTCAGTGTTTAACATTAAGCTATTCACCTCTAATTGCTGTAGTTCATTCTATGAGAAAACCACAAACTGTTAAAGCTTTGGAAGATCTCGGACGGGTTCAACTCTCTAAGAGTTTTTTCATGCGTGAGTTTCTTTATTCAGAAATTTCTCAAATTGAAGGTATCCCTAACATTCCTAGCGATCCTGATTTGGCGATCGCAGCCGGAAAGAATTTGTGTGAGAGGGTGCTTGAACCAATTCAAGATGCGCTTGGTCGAATTAGTATCCGCTCAGCCTATCGTTCTTGTGCGGTGAACGCCAAAGGAGCAGAGAATAAAAATCAGTACAACTGTGCCAGTAATGAGTCCAACTATGCACAACATATCTGGGACGTAAAAGATTCAGAGGGGTATATGGGAGCAACAGTATGTATTATTGTTACATCATTCATCCCTTACTATGAACGCACTCAAGATTGGACAGCATTGGCATGGTGGATACATGACCACATTGATGCTTATGCAGAAATGACCTTTTTCCCAAACTATGCAGCGTTCAACATTCGGTGGAGCGAGAATCCTAATGTTTCAAAAGTAATTTATAGCTACGTAAAAAACCCGCACACTGGTAAGAATAGCGGGTATCTGACCAAGGAGGGGATGGATAATTTCTTAGGTTTGCACGAGCAGTTTTACCAAGAACTTATCAATCGCTGACTAAACATCTTTTTGAACTTCTATGCGATAGTTGTAGCCCTGTTCGGTGAGGAAGAGTTGGCGGTGTCGCGCAAAATCTTCCTCGCAAGTTTGTAGCGATACTAATGTATAAAAACTCGCAGTATGTCCGTCGGATTTCGGGCGGAGAATTCGTCCGAGGCGCTGCGCTTCTTCTTGGCGAGAACCATACTTTCCCGATACTTGAATTAAGACATCGGCATCGGGTAAATCGACGGCAAAATTGCCCACGCGAGATAGAATTAATCCGGGAATTTCTTTGTGACGGAATGCTTCGTATAATCGATCGCGCTCAGCCTGTTTTGTCTTCCCGGTAATCAGAGGCAAATTGGTAATTTTGGCGATCGCATCCAACTGTTCCAGAAACTCACCAATAATTAAAATCCGATGTCCCGCCTCCTTTTGCAACAAACTTTGCACCATATCCAACTTACCCGGATTTTCAGCAGCAATCCGAAACTGGTTGCGGCGGGGCGCTAGGGCATATTCCATTTTTTGCGCCTCATTTTGGGCGATGCGGATTTCCGTACAATTAGCAGTAGCAATAAATCCCTGTCCTTCCAATTCGCGCCAAGGTACGTCATAGCGCTTGGGCCCAATCAGCGTGAACACATCCCCTTCTTTCCCGTCTTCGCGAATCAATGTCGCAGTTAAACCTAACCTGCGTCGTGCTTGTAATTCAGCGGTAATCCGAAATATCGGTGCAGGTAATAGATGGACTTCATCATAAATAATCAGTCCCCACGATTGGGCGTTAAACAACTCGAAATGCGGGAATTCATCATCTTTATTCGATCGATAACTTAGCATTTGGTAAGTCGATAGGGTGACAGCAGCCGTCTGTTTGGTGACACTGCTGTACTCAGCGATCGCATCCTCAGTTAAACTCGTTTTGTCTAAAATTTCCCTGCGCCACTGGTGCACTGAAGTCAAACTGCTGGTGAGGATGAGTGTCTTTTGCTTTACCAAACTCATCGCTAACATCCCGACTATGGTTTTACCAGCCCCGCACGGTAGGACGATCGTCCCACTTCCACCTTTTACCTCCCCGTCCTGATAGAATGCCTCTGCTGCTTCTTGTTGATAAGCACGCAACTTAAAGGGCAAATCAGTTAAAGTACGATCGCGCAAAGAAATCCCTAATTCGGCACCCTCGACATATCCAGCCAAATCTTCTGCCGGATAGCCCACCGCTAGTAAAGCTTGCTTGAGTACGCCGCGATTCCCGGCATCGACTTGAAAGCAAAGATCCGAGATGCGCTTGCCCAACATTGGTTTAACGCGATCGTCCCGTACCAGCAATTCCGCTAGGGGAAAATCGGCAATTCGCAGTTGTAAATCGGGGCGACGCGCATCGATTCTTTCAATTACAGTTAATCCATACCGCGCCCCCAACAGTTCAATTTCCTGCGCTACAGACTCAGGAATGGGATACTTGGCATACTTTCGCAAAGCGGAGATCGCGTCTTCAACTGGCATTCCCGCCGCCCGTGCATTCCACACGCTGAGGGGCGTGATGCGATAGGTGTGGATGTGTTCGGGACTTTTGATTAATTCGGCAAAGGGGGCGATCGCTTCTCGCGCCTGTTGTGCTGTGGGAGCGTGAACTTCTAGTAAGATCGATCGATCGCTTTGCACGATCAAAGCATTTTCGGGAACATAATTCATAGGTTGTTGCGATCGCAGATAATATCAATTCCGGTTGCACCGTCAGGTGATGGTTGACTGTTGACTGTTGACTGTTGACTGTTGACTGTTGACTGTTGACTGTTGACTGATGACAATCTAAAATCTCCAATCGATTGACTGTTGATAATCTACAATCTACAATCTACAATCGATTGAGTGTTGACTGATGAAAATCTAAAATCTAAAATCTAAAATCTAAAATCGATGGATCTTACTATTTATCCCGCTGGGGTAAGACGTAGCCGATCTGCCGCAGGGCGTTGCGAAACTTAGTTTCCTGGGATAATGGAACTGCTAAAGTGCTAGCGCCAGCTAGCTGACAGAATTTTTTGGTACGGGAATCATTGGCAATCAACACAGCTAAATGGGGGTTAGCACATTCGATTAACTTGACAGTTCCTGCATCTTGCAAACTATTCGATCGTTCTGTAACATCCGTCAGAAATTGCTGTACGGTTTCGGGTAGCGGTTCGATACTTCTTGTCTCTAAAACTTCTTTAAATTCTGCTAGCGGGTATCCCGCTTCAATGGCGGTAAATAGCTTTTGTCGATCGAGTTGCCAGACGACATCTGAAACTTTTTTAGCATAGAGATCGAGGACGATCGCATCTGATGTCGCGATCCCTTCTCCTGCTACAACAATATCTAAATTGGGCAGTACGCGGAGTGTTTGACAGAACTCAATTGCTGGCGGGGTGTAATTGTGAGTCAATCCCAAACAGTAAGCCCCCAAAGCTGTCAGGCGAAAAGACATTAAGCCGTCGTAGCGGCTGAGAAATCTCAAATCGTCCGTACCCCAAAGATCCTCAAAATCGCTGGGTACGAGGGACGGATCGACATAGGCAACATCAATTATTCCCAGGGTAGCAACATACTCAAACAACAGGCAGCGCATATATCTTTCTTGCAGGATATGCCAATCGTGACTGCCGGAATATCCTAAGTTACCATACCCAAATTCAGAAATATAGAGACTGTCGGGATCGCGCGTTACTTCAAACCGATTCCCCGTTGCCAACATATACCTGCTAAATTCGCTAAACAGAATCCATTTACCGACGGGACATTCTGCTAGCCTTGAGGCGATCGCCTCTCTCCGCCCCGCCACCGCTGTCATGCCGCGCGCGCCCTTGCCGGTTTGTCCTTTAATCGCATCAATGCGGCGAAATTCATCAAAAGTGTTTGTTTTTAACCAGCGCTTCCATGCTGTCTGTAATCCTTTGGCAGGAGATTCTTGCAAAGCTTTCTGTCCCGCTTTGGTCAAAACTAGCTTTTTGCCCGATTGTTCGGCGAATTTGCTCGCTTGGGCGATCGCGGCCCAAGCAAAGGATTTGATATTACCAACCTCGTAGAATATATCGCCCTTTTCCAAGGTAGCTTGGCGCTGTTCGTCGTTATAAAAATCACCCCCTTGCAATACGGCGGCGATCGCTTTCAGAGTTGCGGCACCAGGTAATGCGGTTTTCTCACTAACGGCAACTTTGCCCGACTGAATCAGACGCAAAACTGCTTCCAAATCCTTTGGGGCTGCCCGTTCCATTTCAAAAATGGTCAAGGGAAGTACGTACTCGTATACCTCTTTTTTTGATGTACGAAAGTTATATTTTTCTACACTAATCATAAAATTATCTGGCAGTACATCGCCAACCAGATTTAAGGAAGTTGCTTGAGGTTTTGGCACAAACTTCAGCAATTTTTCTTCAAGATCGTAGGGGATCGCAGTGCCGTAGAAGAACAAGCATAGTAGGGATGGTTCTCGGTTGTATCCATAGCGATCGCTCTTTCCCCAGTTTGGTTCTTGTCCGTATTTCGCCACAAATACATCCGCATCATAGCAACCACCTGACCCATGTATAACTTCCGCTACGGCCGCTTTTTGCAGGTCGTCTAATTGCCCCCAAACTTGCTTAAGTTTTTCTCCCTGCATTTGCTCTTTAATCCCAGCAACCAGGTCAGCTTTGCGGGTTAATTTACGATGGCCCGGCAACAGTGCATTCAGCTTTTTTAAATCTTCAACAATTATTCCTTCGAGTGCCTCTTGGAGGCTAGTAACATCATCTAGGGTTTGGTAACGCGGCATAATTTTTGGCAATTCGCCTGCTGCAAAATTGTTTGTGCTACCCAATATAACAACTTTCCGAAAATTGTAATTTGAATTTTTGTTACAAATTTCCGAATTATGCTTTAATATTTATTGTTAAACCCACGCGATTTTGATCTGATAAATTACAGAAGTAGGCGATATAAAAAAGTCGGAATTACACAACTACTCTAGAACGTAGAGTGCGTCGCGACCAACAATCTCCAAGCAGCTTGAATATCTCGTGGCGAAGCACAGTACAATTAGTCGATCGAAACTGACAGAGTGTAACTGGCGTTTCCTCGTTCTGTACGGACGACTATCTGATATTTTCCCGTATGGGGCAATTCTCCAGACCAGCTTTTTTCTCCTTCAGCTACGGCGTTTGTATTGGGAGCAACCACCTTAAAAACAGCATTTCCCTCAAATGATTGGATCTCAACATTCATAGTTTGACCGAAAGAATCCAGGATACAAGCCCCCGGATTCATCCGTGGAGAAATAAAAAACCTGTATCCGATAAACAAGTCCCCGAATTTATCCGTGGGGTCAATGCTTCAATTCTTTAATCTAAAATCTAAAATCTAAAATCGATTGACCTTCTTTGGCGTTAATCAGATAAATCATGACTTCGCCGCACGCTAAGCTGCTGTGCATCTAATTTGACAGTCAATTTTTCTACAATTCTTGTTGGACGGGCAGGAGAGCCCGTCTATGTATTCAATGCGAGATGCTCCGCAGCTTACTCCTCCTTTTGCTTCCGCTGAACAAGCACCGCGCTTAAACTGAATCTCCTGCGGTTGCTGAGCCATTAAAATCGCCGGTTTTTCCGGGATGGCTGCGGTGGGAACAATGCTGGATACAGCCTTGACTGAAGCCGAAAAAATCGCAGAGGCACTTAAGCCGATTATGAAAATATTTAGCGGTGTTTGAAAGTTTTTGCTGGTTGGTTCATGGGAGTTTAACACTATGAGTGAAAGGGATTTACTTGTATGATTGTAGCTGACTGGCCTTGTCTGAGTGCGATCGCCCTTGCCGATCGACTAATTTTAGCTTTTGCAAACAGTCAATCGATTTGAGATTTGAGATTCGAGATTTTAGATTGAAGCCTAAGATGTGGGATAATTTTGTACGATCGGGACTTACGCATTACTGTAAAGTTGCCTGCGGGCGCCAAAAGTAAGATCGCCCGTCAGGGGTGTTACCAAAAAAATTGCCAGTCCAGGACGCACAAAAACCTTCAGAAACCGGGTTTCTTGACAAAAAACTACGCTTTCAAACAGATTCCCCGACAATAAACCGGGTTTCTGACCAACTGTGCGTAAGTTCTATTTACACAATTCCTAATTATCACAAACCAGACGATATGACTCAAAAGCCAACCGCAACCTACCGCACTGAAAGCGACTCGATGGGAGACAAACAAATCCCATCTAATGTCTACTACGGCATCCAAACCCTGCGCGCTATCGAAAATTTTCCAATCAGCGGCATTAAGCCTTTATCAACATACGTTGATGCTTGTGTTTTAATTAAGAAAGCAACGGCGATCGCCAATGGCAAACTTGGCTGCATTCCCCAAGAAATCAGTCAAGCAATTGTCCAAGCAGCAGATGAAATCCTAGCGGGCAAATTGCGCGATCAATTTGTAGTTGATGTCTACCAAGCAGGCGCCGGAACTTCTCACCACATGAACGTTAATGAAGTTCTTTCAAACCGCGCTTTGGAAATTATGGGCGAGGAAAAAGGTAATTACAAGCGCGTTAGTCCTAACGATCATGTAAACTACGGTCAATCGACAAATGATGTGATTCCAACGGCGATTCGGATCGGCGGATTGTTGGCGTTAGAAAAAACTCTTTTTCCGGCTTTGTGGGATGCCGTAATCGCCTTAGAAAAAAAAGCCGAAGAATTCAAAGATATCGTTAAATCCGGCCGCACTCATATGCAAGATGCTGTGCCGGTTCGACTCGGCGATACCTTCGGCGCTTGGGGGCAAATTCTCAGAGAACATGCCTTGAGAATTGACAGGGCATCCGATGATTTGACCTACCTGGGATTGGGGGGAAGTGCGGCAGGAACAGGGTTAAATACTCACCCTGAATACTGTCAAAAAGTGGCTGATATTCTCTCAGAATTAATCGACCTACCCCTGAAACCAGCAAGGCATTTAATGGCAGCTATGCAGAGTATGGCACCGTTTGTAAATGTGTCCGGTGCACTGCGAAATCTCGCTCAGGATTGCGTTAAAATGTCCCATGACTTGCGTTTGATGGACTCCGGGCCAAAAACGGGTTTGAAAGAAATTCAACTGCCTCCTGTGCAACCCGGTTCGTCAATTATGCCGGGAAAATACAACCCTGTGATGGCAGAAATGACATCGATGGTTTGTTTTCAAGTTATGGGTTACGATAGCGCGATCGCCCTGGCCGCCCAAGCAGGACAATTAGAGTTGAACGTGATGATGCCCCTGATCGCCTACAATCTCATTCACAGCATCGAAATTTTGGGCAATACCATCAGCGCCCTGAGCACCAAATGCCTGGAAAAAATAGAAGCAAAGGGCGATAGGTGTCTCGCTTACGCAGAAGGCAGTCTCGCCCTCGTTACCGCCCTCAACACTCACATCGGCTATCTCAACGCCGCCGCCGTCGCCAAAGAATCTCTAGAAACAGGCAAATCTTTGCGGCAAATTGTGCTAGAAAGGGGTTTAATGAGTGCAGAAGACTTGGCAAAAGTTCTAGATTTAGAGAAAATGAGTGCGATGCCAACATCTTCTGCTAACGTATAGGCGATCGCAGGAATCAGGTAGAAACTAGAATGCTGAACTCGATCTAATTCTGCATTCTGCCTTCTGAATTCTGCCTAAGCCCTGTCAGTGGTAAAAGTTAAACAATTCAGAATTCATTTTTTTTACATTTAATTCTGAATTTTTTTTATAGTCTCAAGTTGGGGAGGAAGATTTATGCGCGCCGGTTCTTTTGCCAAATTAACTCAAGATAGAGAGAACACGACTCAAGTGACATTTCATTATGTGGAAGGTCACGCAGAAACCTTTACAATTCCGATGCCGGCACCAGAATTCCAAGAGGAAGTGCTGCATTTGTTAAATCAACCTTGGTTGACTTTCCATTTAGCCGATCAAACGGTTTTTATCTGCACAGCCAGGGTGGTAAAAGTGGAAGTAAAACCTGCTATCCCTGAACTGCAAGGTCAAGGAGTATTCTCGAACTCGCTGCGAGTTAGTACCATGCAGCGGGCGGCAGTTGGTAGATTGCCAACGAATACTTAAACCGAGTTGCTAGTTATCGGTAAGGGGTAATTGGTAATCGGTAATTAGTAATAGCTGACAAGCGGTAAGGTGCGCAGTGCGCACCCTACATATAGAAGTTATAGGTAAGTCCCCGGAAAAATCCCCAATTCCTCATTCCCCATTTCCCTGAGAAAAAAATTAAAAAGTATGTCTGCTGTTAGTTTAATTCGTGCCAACTCATACGAACGCCACATCTTGCAAGCATCTTTAGAAAATTTGCTCGCACCCTGGGGCGGAATCTCGGCTTTTGTCAAATCGGGCGATCGGGTTTTACTCAAACCCAATCTCCTGACAGGTTCTCGCCCTACAAAAGAATGCGTCACCCGCCCGGAATTAGTTTACTGCGTGGCTAAAATGGTCATTGAAGCGGGAGGAAAACCATTTTTAGGTGATAGTCCAGCTTTTGGTAGCGCCAGGGGTGTAGCCAAAGCCAACGGTTATTTGCCGCTGTTGGAAGAACTGAATTTGCCAGTAGTTGAGTTTCAAGGAAAACGCTACGAAACTGTCAGCGAAGATTTCAATCATCTGCTTCTTAGCAAAGAAGCCATGGCAGCAGATGTAGTGATTAATTTACCAAAACTAAAATCTCACGTTCAATTAACCGTGACAATGGGCGTGAAAAATTTGTTCGGCTGCGTGCCTGGTAAAATGAAGGCTTGGTGGCACATGGAAGCTGGGAAAGATAGCGGCCGATTCGGTGAAATGCTGGTAGAAACTGCCCGGGCAATTAACCCAAATTTGACTATTTTGGATGGCATTATCGGTCACGAAGGTAACGGACCAAGCGGCGGGGAACCTAAGTTTTTGGGAATTTTGGCCGCCTCTGATAATGTGTTTGCTTTGGACAGAACTTTAGTTGAAATTATTAATGCTGAGCCGGGGGCGGTTCCCACTGTAGCTGCGGCGATGAGATTGGGACTTTGCTCGAATTTAGAGGATCTTGATTTTCCGCTTTTGCAGCCGGAAACTCTCCAGGTTTTGGATTGGAAGTTGCCCGAAAGTCTGATGCCGATTGACTTTGGTATGCCACGGGTGATTCAGTCTACTTTCAGGCATTTTTATATCCGGTTTATCAAAGAACGGATGGGGGCTTACGTCCCTCGATAGGAGGCATTCGCCACCGATTTATAAAAATGCGCGCTTGTCAATCACCTTTTGTGCTGAAGATTAAAGAAAAGTTTGGCTTCCTAACTCAACTGGGAGCTAAATTTTTATGTCAAAAAATAGTAGCTGCCGCAACATTTGCGTCTAGGGATAGATGCAATCGCAAATTTTATACTTTGCTTTCGCAAAAAATTTCAGCTGTATTATTTTACTGAAAAGTAAATAAAATTTATTTGGCTGGATCGCAGCCCTGTTTTATAACTTAATTTATACTTAAATTATTGCTGAATTCCTAAATATAGGAAAACTTACTCACAGGCAGAGCGCGGAATGTGAAGTTTTTTTAGCTAAAATGACAAAGCAAATTAAATGAGTTAGCTTAAATGCGATGTAAGCTCAAAACCACCCCCCAGCCATCCTGTTTCCCAAACCTAATAATTTTGGGGCAGTCATCCACTGTATTTCGGATTCCGCAATTGTCACTGGTTAATATTTTTTTTGCAGCATTTAAATCCAAAATCAGTGGTAATTAGTACATCAAGTACCTAAATAAAGAAAACTAAAATGCCAAATCAAAATTGCTTAAGTCCTACCGTCGTCTGTCCTATATCGGGACAGAGTATGAAACCGTGGCTATTGATACCCGGTGATTGGCGCAGACCTGCAAACAAAGAATCATTTCAATTGTACTGGTGCGAAGAGTCACAACTTGGATGCATTCATCCTTTACCAGAACTCAACAAGATCGCCAGCTTCTACGAGATTGACGAGTATTATACTCATTATGCAGACTTTACAAATTCCGAATCTTCCTCTTCTATTTCCTTCTTGGATAGATTCCGCACGCATCTAGCTTGGCGTTTCGATCGCGGAGTAGATCTCACAAGTCAATGGTGGAAGCAACAGTTCGGGACTGCTTCGTGCTCGATCTTAGAAATCGGTTGCGCCAGCGGGAAACGGCTGAAAGAACTGCAAGCAGATGGTCACAAAGTCTGGGGCGTAGAACCCGATCGACAAGCTTTGGCTTTGAGCCAGCAGGGAGGTCTTGATGTATTTTATGGCACTGCTGAATCTTTGCCCCCGGAAGTCAAGTGTAGACAGTACGACATGATTGTGATGAACCACGTACTCGAACATACCAG
Organism: Microcoleus sp. AR_TQ3_B6; assembly: GCF_036702785.1. NCBI lineage: Bacteria > Bacillati > Cyanobacteriota > Cyanophyceae > Oscillatoriales > Microcoleaceae > Microcoleus > Microcoleus sp. AR_TQ3_B6. Next base: position 28,144 of record NZ_JAUBVJ010000091.1, read on the forward strand.
AGAGCCTTTACTGGCACTCCGCAATGCCATGCAGTTGCTCGTGGATGGTGGCAAATTGGTGATGGAAGTACCAAATAACTCTTGTATAGGGCTGAAGTCATCAGGGATTGCATGGCTGCATCTAGATGTACCAAGACATTTGTATTTCTTCACACCGCAGAGCTTCCGCGCTATCTGTGAAAAAGTGGGATTTGAGATAATTTCTATCGACTTTAATGGCTACTATCGCCAATTTTGTAACTGTGTGATCGATGAGGAAAGAAAAATTTTGAGTGTGTTAGATTCAATGGCAGATCCTCAGATGGTAAAGCCCAAAGAAAATAGTAAACTCCAAGCTTGGAACCTACTGCGAAAAACTATTTTTGCGCCAGACGCCAAAAAATACGATTCGCTCCGGATTGTGGCACAAAAGCCATAGCAAGAGCGAGGTAAAGCCAATAAACTCGGCAAAAGTTCTAGATTTAGAGAAAATGAGTGCGACGCCAACATCTTCTGCTAACGTATAGGCGATCGCAGGAATCAGGTAGAAACTAGAATGCTGAACTCGATCTAATTCTGCATTCTGCCTTCTGAATTCTGCCTAAGCCCTGTCAGTGGTAAAAGTTAAACAATTCAGAATTCATTTTTTTTACATTTAATTCTGAATTTTTTTTATAGTCTCAAGTTGGGGAGGAAGATTTATGCGCGCCGGTTCTTTTGCCAAATTAACTCAAGATAGAGAGAACACGACTCAAGTGACATTTCATTATGTGGAAGGTCACGCAGAAACCTTTACAATTCCGATGCCGGCACCAGAATTCCAAGAGGAAGTGCTGCATTTGTTAAATCAACCTTGGTTGACTTTCCATTTAGCCGATCAAACGGTTTTTATCTGCACAGCCAGGGTGGTAAAAGTGGAAGTAAAACCTGCTATCCCTGAACTGCAAGGTCAAGGAGTATTCTCGAACTCGCTGCGAGTTAGTACCATGCAGCGGGCGGCAGTTGGTAGATTGCCAACGAATACTTAAACCGAGTTGCTAGTTATCGGTAAGGGGTAATTGGTAATCGGTAATTAGTAATAGCTGACAAGCGGTAAGGTGCGCAGTGCGCACCCTACATATAGAAGTTATAGGTAAGTCCCCGGAAAAATCCCCAATTCCTCATTCCCCATTTCCCTGAGAAAAAAATTAAAAAGTATGTCTGCTGTTAGTTTAATTCGTGCCAACTCATACGAACGCCACATCTTGCAAGCATCTTTAGAAAATTTGCTCGCACCCTGGGGCGGAATCTCGGCTTTTGTCAAATCGGGCGATCGGGTTTTACTCAAACCCAATCTCCTGACAGGTTCTCGCCCTACAAAAGAATGCGTCACCCGCCCGGAATTAGTTTACTGCGTGGCTAAAATGGTCATTGAAGCGGGAGGAAAACCATTTTTAGGTGATAGTCCAGCTTTTGGTAGCGCCAGGGGTGTAGCCAAAGCCAACGGTTATTTGCCGCTGTTGGAAGAACTGAATTTGCCAGTAGTTGAGTTTCAAGGAAAACGCTACGAAACTGTCAGCGAAGATTTCAATCATCTGCTTCTTAGCAAAGAAGCCATGGCAGCAGATGTAGTGATTAATTTACCAAAACTAAAATCTCACGTTCAATTAACCGTGACAATGGGCGTGAAAAATTTGTTCGGCTGCGTGCCTGGTAAAATGAAGGCTTGGTGGCACATGGAAGCTGGGAAAGATAGCGGCCGATTCGGTGAAATGCTGGTAGAAACTGCCCGGGCAATTAACCCAAATTTGACTATTTTGGATGGCATTATCGGTCACGAAGGTAACGGACCAAGCGGCGGGGAACCTAAGTTTTTGGGAATTTTGGCCGCCTCTGATAATGTGTTTGCTTTGGACAGAACTTTAGTTGAAATTATTAATGCTGAGCCGGGGGCGGTTCCCACTGTAGCTGCGGCGATGAGATTGGGACTTTGCTCGAATTTAGAGGATCTTGATTTTCCGCTTTTGCAGCCGGAAACTCTCCAGGTTTTGGATTGGAAGTTGCCCGAAAGTCTGATGCCGATTGACTTTGGTATGCCACGGGTGATTCAGTCTACTTTCAGACATTTTTATATCCGGTTTATCAAAGAAAAGTTCAGCCTCAAGGCTTCGCATTAGCGAAGAGAGAAGGGGTAAAATATACAGTCTAAAAACTCGCAAACAGATAGTGAATGGGAGTACGAGCAATCCCCTGATCCGCTTGCCCAGAATAATCTGGACTTACAGTCAGGAAAAGAAGCAGCGCAAGGCGCTCGCAATGGCAGATGGATTGCAGTGCAACAGCACTCCTACCTACTAAGAGTACAAGCATCTCAATCGCAATCCACTGTTTTTCTTTGACACGCGGATTAGTGAGGATATGTTAGCAACAGAAGTTGAGATTGAAATGCGGACTGAAAACCCCTCTCAAGATATGGCTCTGCAGCTGGTATTCTCAGGTCGCCTCATTAAGATGAATCCCCACCAATGTGGTAGTATGTAAAAACAACGAGCTTAGGTGCTGCATACCTCTAGTTGCCCGTTGCCCCCCCTCTAAATCCCTATCAGGGATAACCCACAGAAAAAGAGCCCGTCACGCCTAGATCGTGACGGGCTCTAACTTTCTCTCAATACTGAACTTTTAACGGAACGCTTTTCATTCCCAGCGAAGCTGACAAGCCCAATGCATCCCGATGTACCGGGGACGTTGGCGTCATAGTGGACGCCTAATTCACTCCGAATGCGATCGCCTGAGCCAACTGGATCGGGACTGATGTGAAAGAAGAATCCTTCCACTCCGCGCGTGTCTAACCAATATAGCGCTACGCGCTAACGTTAGGACAGTTTTTAAATGCTGCATCTACACATTCTCTTACAGTTTCAAACTCTTTAAGTCTTTGTCTCATCCATGTTTTTAAGACAGCCCACCAATTCTCAATTTTATTTGGCATCAGGTGAGTAAGGTGGTAAATACCATATTTCACAACCCGCTGACTCGATAATTTCTCGCTCTGTATTCCCCTTTATGAAAACTGGCATTGTCTATAATAATAATGTCTCCTGGTTCTAATTTTGGTAACAAACAATCTTTTAACCAAGTCTCAAATAAGTTTTTATTATATGAGCATTTAAAAGTTAGAGGAGCCAAGATTTTTCCTGATTTTAACGCCGCCAGCTAACTTACTCTTTCTGTTCTTTTGCCAGATCTAAGAGCTTGACATCTTTCCCCTTTCAAGCTATAGCCATAGGGGTAATCTTCTCTACTATCAAATCCAGCTTTATCTACATAAACTTTCCTGTTATTGGCAATTATTTCTAGCTTTTCTCTAAATTCTACTCTTTTTTCTTCATCTCTTTCTTGATAGCCATAGTTTTTTTTTCGAGGAAGTACCTATTTTTTACAAGCATAACTAATATTCTGTTGAGGATCCTCATCACCCCATAATTGTGCCATTTGTTTTTGGGTTGTGTCACGATTTTATCTCAGAAATTCTTCCAACTTTTTTAAGTCCTGAATTTTCGGTCGAGTTCCTACTCCTACAGGCAGACTTGCCTTTACATCTGGTGTTTCTCTTTCTTTTTTCAGCCCGAGATCTAATGTGTTGCGACTAATTTTAAAAAAATGACTTACTTCTACTTTCTTTTCTCCTCTTTTCACGGCTGCAACGGCTTTCGAGCGTAAATCGTAACTATAAGGTGCAGGCCGGGCTATTTTCCACTAACTCTTACTGCATCTTATCATACTTTTGTCCTAACTATAGCGCGTAGCGCTATAAGGCTCGGTCGGTATTTCATACTCTCCAGCCGGAATAGGTCCTTTTCCGCGCGCCCATTGATCGGTCGGTCTTTACCAATCAGGCAGCCCCGAAGTTGCGAGATAATCAGTTATTTCCCCGTTCGGGTAAACAAGTTTCAGACTACCTGTAATAGACATCTCCGAAAAATAAAATAAAGAGTAGGGAGAGATGGTAAAATATCTTTTTTTCGGGGCTGAGCATGAGTTCGCTACTAGAATAGACCTCTTGCGAAAGTGCGCTCGTTCTAGGTAAAATAAAAGAAATAATTAGCTCCCCTAAGATGAATTACGAA
>NZ_JAUBVJ010000092.1:0-32218 GCF_036702785.1 Microcoleus sp. AR_TQ3_B6
AAATCATGGATGGAATTGCCAATTTGTTCCAAGGATTAGCTGATATTAGCGTGAATGCAATTGCCATTGCTACCAGTTCCCGAGGACAAATTTATCAGGCAATGGTTAACTTTTTCCAACAAGATGAATGGCCTTTTTACCCAGTGGAAGGACAGCCTGTCTTACAAACAGCTTTTGAAGGAAAAAATGGTAAATGGGCTTGCTTCGCCAGAGCGAGAGAACAACAACAGCAAGTGGTATTTTACTCGATTTGCCCGGTGAATGTTCCCGAAAACAAATTGATGGCAGTTGCTGAGTTTTTAACTAGAGCGAATTCTGGGATGATTCTTGGCAATTTTGAACTAGACTTCACCGATGGGGAAATTCGCTATAAAACGAGCATTGATGTGGAAGGCGATCGGGTCAGTTTTGCTTTAATCAAAAGGTTGGTTTATGCCAATGTTACCATGATGGATGAATATTTCCCAGGGGTTATGTCAGTTATTTATGGGGAAGTGGAAGCGCCAGAGGCGATCGCCCAAATAGAATCATAGCCGATCGCGCGATCGCCCCAGCGTCCCTCTGGCATATCCCTCGCTCAACTCGCCACACCGCCAAGACAGGCGATCGTACCGACTTAAATTTGTATTACAATAGGACATTGTTGAAAATAAATCCTCTACCTGAAGACAATTATTATCAGCCGCAGGAAGACATTATTGGGCGCATTAGGGCTCGCCTAAAGCCGCCGAGGCGAATTGAGGTAGTAACTCAAAAGACCTTTGCCACTCCCCCCACATGGCCGCTTAGTTGTGGGTGGTAGTCTTACAATTTTGATTAACAGGCTTGCCGCCAGTCGCTGAAGATATACAATTGTGAAATTACTTGAACTACCAAATAAAATATTAGCGGGCTGTGGTACTGTATTAATTGGCGGTTAATCCTAGCCCTAAAAATTTCAACAAAACTTACTAGCAAGGTAGAAATAGGGTAGAAGCCTGAATCTTGGGTTCCAAAGCGACGATTTTTAAGAGAAACCGAGTTGGTGAGCGCAAGTTCCGCATCGAATCTAAAATCTGAAATTAACAATCTGCAATAATTGCTGGCAGTGCCTGGAGGAATTAGGTAATGAGCTCCCGAGTACCAGCCCAAAGTAAAACCTCCGCGACGCCACCTGTGGCGAATCAAGCTTCTTCGCCCCTATTGCGACGCCCGTTGACTGATGAGCAATCTGAATCTGTTGGCAGCAATTCAAACATATCGCAGGGATTAGGAGGGATTCAACCAAAAACAATCCGTCGCAGCTTGAATTGGCAAAATATCAGTGTAGAAGCGCCCTCTCGCGGCAATGGGATGTCTTTACCTGGCGGCATTCAACGCCAACAGGAGAAACAAGAGGAAACGCCAGCAATTGAACCTCAAGTTTCAGCAAAAAAAGCAGAAACAAGTACGGCAGAATTAAGTAATTTAACGAAAGCAACTGAGGGGCCGCTCCAACCAAAAGTCGATCGCCCTAGGTTAAATTGGGGCAATATTTCTGTAGAAGCGCCCACTCGCAGTAGTGAAGCTTCCCCGCAACCGATTCAACGCCAACAGGAGGAACAACAAGAAACGCCAGAAATTCAAGCTCAGTTGGCAGCAGATTCAGCACAAAAAAGCGCTCTGGAATCAAGCAATTCAACGATATCCACCTCGGAATTAGCACAAAAGCCTTTAATCGCCCGCACTCCGTTTAATGGGCGGAATATTCCAGTAGAAGCGCCTCAAAGTTCCGCCGCTTCTAGCACTTACCCCGGAGGAATTCAGCGTCTTGAAACCTCTGGCGTGAAGGAACAAGAAAAATCAACAGAATCTCTCCAGATGCAGCCTCTTGAGGAAATTCAGGCTAAGAGTAGTGAAGGCGAAAAACCAGAAAAAGAAGAGCAAAACCAGGAATTAGTTCAAACGAAGCTAACAGTTGGCGCACCGGGGGATAAATACGAACAAGAAGCTGACAGCATGGCGGCGAAAGTCATGACCATGCCAGACTCAGCCATCCAGCAGCCAATTCAACGTCAAGCCGGGGAAGAAACAGAAGCAGTCCAAATGCAACCAGAGGTAAATTCCATCAGTCCGCTGGTGCAGCGCGAGTCAGGGACAGAAGAAGAAGGAAAGATGAAGTCAGGGGCGCAACGAGCATCTGATGGGAGTTCTGTGGCGAGTTCCAGTATCGAAAGCCGCCTCGCCAGTTCTAAGGGTGGAGGCAGCGCTTTACCCGATAGTGTACGCCGTTTCATGGAGCCGCGCTTTGGTGCAGATTTTAGCAACATCAAAGTGCATACCGACTCGAATGCCGTGCAGATGAATAAGGAGGTGGGGGCGCAAGCATTTGCTCACGGTGGCGATATTTACTTTGGTGCTGGTTCGTCTCCGGGTAATAATGAATTGACGGCCCATGAATTGACCCACACCATCCAGCAAGGCGCAGCAAGGCGGATGAATAAAGAAGTGCGCCGACAGCCTCAGCAAGAAGAAGAACAAGAAACTATTCAGGCCAAAGAAATTTCTCTTTCTGGGCCAGAAAAATCAAACCAAGTATCACTCTCCAACAAAGAAAGTAGCTTCCAAGCATCGGAACCAGAAACTGAAACCCTGGCAGCCAAGGCGCTCTCTGGTTACAATACCAACCATTACCTCAATAAGGAACTGCGCCAAAAACCACAAGAAGAGGAACAAGAAACAACACAAGAAGAACAGATTCAAGCCAAGCAATTCACTAATTCACCTTCCTCTAGCAGCAATAAAGACACCATCCAGCGTCAGCCCTTGGCTGTAACTTCCGTCAGTCCTCGCATCCAGGGAGACTTTCTCGGAATTGGCAACCCGATGGATAAAATAAAAGGAGCCATAGCCGGATTTGCCAAAAACCTTCCCGGCTATTCTTTACTGACATTAATTTTAGGGAAAGACCCGATTAGCGACGCCCCAGTTCAGCGCAATGCTACCAACCTAATTCGCGGTATGCTCGGCTTAGTACCAAACGGCGACAAGATTTTTAACAATTTACAGCAATCAGGAGCGTTACAGAAATCCTTTGACTGGTTTAACGGGGAAGTCGCTAAACTGAACCTGACTGGGGAGGCAATTAAAGGACTCTTTAGTAAAGCTTTAAACTCATTGGGAATAAGTGATGCGGTCAATCCAATGGGCGCCTTTGAAAAGGTTAAAAACGTCTTCGTAGAACCGATAGGACGTATCAAAAACTTTGCCGTCTCTGCGGGGACAAAGGTGATGGAATTCGCCTTTGAAGGTTTCCTGAATATGGCAGGCGGTGCAGGCGCGCAGGTAATGGGAATCCTGCGTAAAGCGGGCGGTGCTTTTACCAGTATTCTTAAAGACCCCGTTGGTTTTTGTGGCAATCTCGTTGGGGCGGTGCGCGGTGGCTGTCAAAAGTTTTCTGGTAACGCGGCTACCCACTTAAAGAATGGCTTGACAGGTTGGTTGTTTGGCGCTTTAGCGGGTGCAGGTTTAACGCTTCCAGCTCAGTTTGACGCTAAGGGAATTGTGTCTGTTGTCCTGCAAGTTTTGGGTGCTACTTATGAAAGATTGCGGGGTAAATTAGCGAATAAAATCGGCGCACAGAATGTAGGGCGGCTGGAGAAAACTTTTGATTTTCTCAGGACAATTGTCACGGGTGGGTTAGGTGCCGCTTGGCAGAAAATTTCAGAATTTGCCGGAAATCTGCAAGAAATGGTAATCGGCGGCATTAAAGAATGGGTGATGCAAAGTGTGATTACTTCTGCGATTACTAAGCTGGTTTCGATGTTTAATCCGGCGGGGGCAATCGTTCAAGCGGCGATGGCTATTTACAACACCGTTATGTTCTTTATCGAGCGGGGTTCGCAAATAGCGGCGTTAGCAGAAGCGGTATTTAATTCGGTTGGAACTATCGCGGCGGGGAATGTGGCTGGGGCTGCTAATTATGTGGAACAGACGATGGGACGTTCTCTTCCGGTAATGATTAGTTTCCTGGCGCGATTGCTCGGTTTGGGAGGGGTTAGCGAACATATTAAGAATGTAATTAAGAAGATTCAGGCTCCCATAGAAAACGCCATGAATAAGTTGGCGAATTTTATTGAGGAGAAGGGTAAGAGTTTGTTGGGTAAGGGTAAAGAGGATAAAAATGAGACTGGTAAGCCTGAGGAGGCAAAACGAGCATCTGATGGGACTTCTCAGGCTTCTGGCAGGGAGGATAAAAAAAATAAAAATGGTAAAAAGGAAACCGATACTGACCAGGTTATTACCGAAAGCTTTTCAATGGCAGGTGAATCTCATACATTAAAGGTCACCGTTAAGGGCAACAATGTCGAAACTATAATGGCTAGTATTCCCCGGCCTATACAGGAAGCCCTCAATGAGCAGAAGAAGACGGAACAAGATTTAATAAACAGTACCAGTGGCGCAGAACAGCAAAAGCATATAACTATACTCAGCGAGCTAACCGGTATTGAAGCATGGTATAGTACAGAAGCTACAAAAATCAGAGGTCTTACTAACAAAAGTCAGATAGGACCAGGAATTAAAAATCTCGCAGAGCAATTAAAGCGAAAGATTAGTGTATTAGGTAATACTTATAGACTTAAAGATTTTGTGTATAAATCGCTGGGAATTCATGAATTGCTTAGCACAATTCAGGGTCAGGTTAGAGAGCTTAGAAAGCACTATAACCCCGGCACTCCCAAAGGTCAAAATGATGGGCATAACAATACTGCCACTGCTGCGGAGGCGCTGGGTTGGAGCGCACCTTGGGGAAGACATGACACGCGGACAAAAATCGCAGAGCCTATTTTGATTGATGCAATTGACAAACTGGATGATATCAAGCATCAGTATAGAGTTGACGTTTCTAAGGAGCCGGACTATGTAGAAGGGAAAAAAGAGCGTGATGATTGTGGACTGGCGCTTTCTGACCCTGCCGGATACCTAGCAGCTAAAGGCTTGAAGGTGGACACAGCAGGTAACTTGGTGCCCCTGTAGTAAATCTAAAAATAAGGAATATTTGAGGTTTTTTCCCACTATTCCTACATTCCTAGAAGTAGAGCTAAGTCATTTTATTTGAACAAAGCTCAACTTGTGTCTAAACTAAGATATTTGCTCTTGAGCGTTTGGAAGTGAATTATGCCTAATGTCTTTTTTCGTGCAAAATTATTGTGGCAAGCTGGAGAACGTGAGTCAGGATTTTTAATACTGAATGACTACTTAGTAAAAGAAATTGGACAACCTGTTTTCGTAGCAGCACGACGATTACTCGATAGCTCTTTGGATTATAGAATGAGATTTGAGAATGCAGTTTGGGTGATGCTCAATGACAGCGAAATCTTGCAAGCTCCGTTTGGTCAAGTATTTTCTATCATTTGGAATTTAAATCCAAATCAAATTTGGATTCTGTTGCTGCTTAATCGAAATTTCTATAATGATGATTATTTTTGGAGTGTTTATGGCCAAAATGAAGATTTTGTTATAAAAGTCAGTGAAAATGATTTTGAAATCGAGAGGGAGTGGGCGACAAGTCTTCTTAAAAATGATTTTGAGATGATTGCGGATGTGCTGATCGCATCAGCTCTGAAGGGAATTTTAGGCTCAAATGCTTCTGAGGGACCAAACAATGGTCGTGCTGTCTTACCAGTAGAAGACATCCAGGAGGTAAAAGAGGAGAATTGGGGGTCTTTGAAAGCAATGCTTTTGGAACGCCTACCTAAAGCCTATGCCGACTGTCCACCAAATTTCTGGACACAACTTGCTAGCAACGAGCCAGAAGAAGTTGTGATGCGTTTCCTACATGATTTATTTTCTGAATTTGGTCATTCAATCGCCGTTGCGGAGACACGTTGGAAAGTAATTGTGAGAGATCATGGAGCCTATGCGAATGCAGTTCGCACCGCACTGGAGAATTTGCTCAATAGGAAATACGATCCTGAGTGGCTTAGAGAAATCGTTCATGTAGACGCTGGTTTTACGACAGTCAATGATGGTGCAGCGTGGATAAAAGCCTTATCTATGGCGTTGCATCAACAGGACTTTAGTGAATTAGCAGATAGTTGCTCTGGCTGATTGATCTTTCATGCTTCATTAATTCCGAGAAATAAAATTAATCAGTTCAGGCATAACTCTCCATGACCACTCATACCAAAACTTACCAACTGGACACCGACTTAATCCTGCGCGACTCCTCCCAATCTCCCCTTACTGTCCACGCAGTAACTCTCACCCTAACCAAACAAGACGACACCCTAATCGAGTCGCGTCTCACATTTCAAGTAACTCCCGAACTTTACCAACGCATTGCCACCGAAGCATTATTCAATCTTAAACCCGAATTGCGCGGTTCTCTTACAGCCGAAGAATTCATTAGCGAATCTAATATCGAAATTACAGCGAGTTTAAAACCCGATTTACTAACACACCTTATCCCCTACCTCGCTGATACATCAACTTACCTTAAAACCCTCAGCGAACAACAACCCGAAAATCCTCTTTTATCTACTGAAAGTTGGTTAGCTTTGCAGGTAAAACAGCTTCAAACAGGCTATCGCACTTTCTGGGATTATCTTAGTCCAGAGGCAATGACCGCCGACAGCATCGATAGCGAAAAAATTAACGATGCTATCATTAATTTTTTCAAAGATTGGGCTGAAGTGAATCTTCAGACAATGAGTAACGATGCAGTTTCTCAGGCGCTTGAGGAAGTGACCAGGGGATTTGAAGAATGGGTAGATACCACTTTATCTAATCTTAATGAAGAAGGTATTGCTCAAGCAATAGAGTCAATGGGCAAAGCTTTTGCCGAATTAGCTGAATCTAGTTCTTCTGGCTTCAGCCCTAAAATTTTGTCAACACTTGTCAATTTTTTTACAGAAGATGACTGGGCTTTTACTAAAATTCAAGGCTCGCCAGTTTTGCGGATGGCTTTTCAAGGTAAAAATGGAAGATGGACTTGCTACGCCAAAGCTAGAACTGAAAAAGCACAATTTGTCTTTTACTCGGTAGGCCCGGTTAATGTACCAGAATCTAAGCGTTTACCTATAGCAGAATTCATTACTAGAGCTAATTATAGCACGATTATTGGCAATTTTGAACTGGACTTTGTTTCTGGAGAAATTCGCTACAAAACCAGTATTGATGTAGAAGGTTCGACGCTCACTTTTCCCCAGATAAAACAGTTGGTTTATACCAACGTCATGATGATGGATGAATACTTGCCAGGGATTATGTCTGTGATTGATGGGGACGTGGAAGCAAGAGATGCGATCGCCCAAATAGAATCATAGCCGATCGGGCGATCGCCCCAGCGTCCCTCTGGCATATCCCTGGCTCAACTCGCCACACTGTCAAAACGGGCGATCGTAGCAACCCAAATTGGTATTACAGTAGGAGATTGTTGAAAATAAATCCTCTACTTGAAGACAATTATTATCAGCCGCAGGCAGACATTATTATTGGGCGCATTAGGGCTCGCCTAAAGCCGCCGAGGCGAATTGAGGTAGTAACTCAAAAGACCTTTGCCACTCCCCCCACATGGCCGCTTAGTTGCGGGTGGTGATAGTCTTACAAATTTGATTAACAGGCTTGCCGCCAGTCGCTTAGGAGATACAATTGTGGAAGCACTTGAACCACCGAATAAAATATTAGCGGGCTGTACTACCGTATTAATTGGCGGTTAATCCTAGTCCTAAAAGTATCAACAGGACTTACTAGCAACCCTGAAATAGGGTGGAAGCGTAAATCTCGGGTTCCAAAGCGACGAGTTTTGAGAGAAACCGGGTTGGTAAGCGCAAGTCCCGCATCGAATCTAAAATCTGAAATTAACAATCTGCAATAATTGCTGGCAGTTCCTGGAGGAGTTAGGTGATGAACGATCGAGTATTAGCCAAAAAGAAAACCTCGACGACGCCATCTGTGGCGAATCAAGCTTGTTCGCCCCTACTTCACCAACGCCCGTTTACGGATGAGATATCTGAATCTGTTGGCAGCAATTCAAACATATCGAAGGAATTAGCAGGGATTAAACCAAAAACAACTCGTCGTGGCTTGAATTGGCAAAATATCAGTGTAGAAGCGCCCTCTCGGAGTGATGGGAGGTCTTTACCAGGTGGGATTCAAGGCCAACAGAAAGAACCAGGGGCAATAATTGGCGAAAAGGTTTCAGCAGATTCAGCAGAAAAAAGCGCACTGGAATCAAGCAATTCAACGATATCCACCTCGGAGCCCGCACAAAAGCCTGTAATCGCCCGTGCTCCGTTTAATGGGCGAAATATTCCTGTAGAAGCGCCTCAAAGATCGTCCGCTTCTAGCACTTACCCCGGAGGAATTCAGCGTCTTGAAGCCTCTGGAGTGAAAGAACAAGAAAAATCAACTGAAGCTCTCCAGATGCAGCCTCTTGAGGAAATTCAGGCTAAGTCTAATGAAGGCGAACCACCAGGAAAAGAAGAGCAAAACCAGGAATTAGTTCAAACCAAACTAACCGTTGGCGCACCGGGGGATAAACACGAACAAGAAGCTGACAGCATGGCGGCGAAAGTCATGACCATGCCAGACTCGGCCATTCAGCAACCTATTCAACGTCAAACCGGGGAAGATACAGAAGCAGTCCAGATGCAGCCCGAGGAAGAAATTCAGGCTAAGTCTAGTTCCAGCGAACCACAAGAAAAAGAAGAGCAAAACCAGGAATCAGTTCAAACCAAACTAACCGTTGGCGCACCCGGGGATAAATACGAACAAGAAGCTGACAGCATGGCGGCGAAAGTCATGACGATGCCAGACTCGGCCGTAAAGCAGCCCATTCAACGTCAAACCGGGGAAGAAACAGAAGCAGTCCAAATGCAGCCTCTTGAGGAAATTCAGGCTAAGTCTAATGAAGGCGAACCACAAGAAAAAGAAGAGCAAAACCAGGAATCAGTTCAAACCAAACTAACCGTTGGCGCACCCGGGGATAAACACGAACAAGAAGCTGACAGCATGGCGGCGAAAGTCATGGCAATGCCAGACTCGGCCGTTGAGCAACCTATTCAACGCCAGGCCCAAGAGGAAAAAGAGCAACTCCAGATGCAGCCCGAGGCTAACTCCATTACCCCATTGGTGCAGCGCCAAACGGGGGAAGATACAGCACCAGTGCAAATGAAGCCGGGACAGCAACGAGCAACTGATAAGAATTCTCAGGCTTCTAGCAGCCTAGAAAGCCGCCTTGCCGGTACAAAGGGTGGAGGTAGTCCTTTACCGAATGATGTACGTAGTTTCATGGAGGCGCGTTTCAAGTCAGATTTTAGCTCAGTGCGGGTGCATACTGACTCAAATGCCGTACAGATGACCAAAGAGTTGGGAGCGCAGGCCTTTGCTCACGGTAGCGATATTTACTACGGTGCAGGGAAGTCTCCGGGGAAAAATGAATTGACGGCCCATGAATTGACGCACACAATTCAGCAGACGGGTGGAGTGCCGCTAAACAAGTCGGCGTTACCAAAACCCAAGCCAGAACAAGAGCAGAAACAACCACTTCAGGCGAAGAAACTCTCCAGCAGCACACCCGAAGTTATTCAAAATAAAGTAGCAACAGGGATAGCAGCCCGCATCCAAGCTAAAGCCGACCCCGGTCAAATTCTCGAACAGCTAAAAAATACACCGCCAACCAGTGCGCCTGCCGCATACGGGCAAGCGCAAGCCTCTTCCGCTGGGGCTTTGGCAGCACAAAAACAACAGCTCCAACAAAGCCTACCTAAAATTCCCGCACCGACAGGGTTGCCCGCTCAGAAATCTGGACCTCAAGAAGCTAAAGGCAAAGGAACGGCTGCTGGAAATAAGGAAGCGCCTGCTGCAGGAGCAAAACAGAAATCCGGTCAAGCCACAAAGGAATCTAAAATCCAGGTCAAGGAGGCACCACCTCGACCCATAACACCTACACGACTAGCTGGCGGCAATGGTGAAAAACCTAATGCTGCTGCTAATAGCAGCGCACAAAGCGAGCAAACTCCAAAATCCGATCCTCAGTTGGCTCGAAGCGCTCAAAATGAACTTGCAGGCGTTCGACTAGACAGCAATCTAGTTAGCACTCAGCTAGGGAAGGCTCCAACGGTTGATATGACGGGTGAGGCTGACCCTTCACAAATGGATCGGGAGCAACGTCAATCCCAGCAGCAAGTAGGCCGGAAAAAGGCAGAAGCTGCGAAAGAAATTAACAAAGACTTTGGTGAGAATAATATTTTCCCCGAAAACAGCAAGGAAACACTTCAGGCGAGTAATGCACTCTCAGCCGCAAATGCTCCTGGGGTCAACAAAGACAAAATACCCGTAGTTCCAGGTGAGGTGGCGGGTAATCTCAATCAATCCCTCGCTCCTGCACTGAAAGAACGTATCGGCGCCGAACAGCAAAAATACACCATCGGCAAGCAGAAGTTTGATAAGGACACAGCCAAAGCCAAGACAGATTCCGATAAGCAAATTGCCAAGCTGAATCAAGAAACCAGCCAAAAACAACTGAAAGAACAGAAGCAAGCGAAGTCTGAGGTGCAAGCGTCGAAACACGAGTGGCAAACAGAACTCACCAAGGCAGAGAAGGACTTTCAGGACAAAGCCGGAAAGGCAACTCAAGACCAAAAGAAAAAGATTGACCAGGAGAAACGCAAAGGAGAGCAGGAAGCTTCCAAGCACATAACAGAGGCCCAAAAGAAAGCCGAACAAGAAAAGCTGAAAGCGGAAAAGGAAGCCACCCAGAAAAAGGGAGAAGCGGAAAAAGAGTCAGGCGGTTTCTTGGGCTTCGTCAAATCGGCGGCTAGTGCTGTGATTGACGGTGTTAAAAAAGCTGTCAACTTTATCTACGATAATCTCCGCAAGGCGGTCAAATTTATCTTCGAGCAAGCGATAAAATTGGCAACTGCTGTTATCGACCTAGCACGTAAAGCAATCGTTGGGTTAATTCAGGGTTTGGGAACGATTCTCAAAGGGTTGGTTAGTGTCGTATTTGCTGCGTTCCCGGAAATAGCTAAGAGAATCAACAGCAAAATTGATAAAGCTATCAAAGCAGCGGTGAAGGCGGTTAACGCTGCTGCCGATTTGTTGAAAAAAGCTGTTGCTGCTGCTCTGAATTTCCTGGCGAAAGTTTTGGATACGTTGCTGGCAGGAATCCAAGCACTTTACAATCTTGCTCTCGATGGCATTGGCAAAGTTATTGAGGCTCTGAGGAAACTCTTGGAGGGATTGGGTAACTTGGTGACAGCGGCGAAACAGATGCCCGGTCAGTTTATGGGGCAACTATCCGAGGAAGTCCTGGGGATGAATCTTACCGAGCCCTTGCCTTTTGAGCGTTCTAAGGAAAATTGTGCCAACTGCGACACTCCAGCAACGGCGAAGGGTGGCGATGCTACAGCAAAAGGTGGCGACGATAATGCAGCACTGTTGAATAAGACTAAGTTTGCAGAAGACGACTTTGCTATAGACTCTGTGGCGCCGTTTGATGTAGACCCGGAATTCGTCGCCTCGCTGAAACTTCAGGAGGGTGGGGAGGTCGAGTTTGGGGAGTCGAATGATCCCGCGAATTCGATGGAGGCAATTAAGGCAGAACTGGGTGGAGGAAAGACAGAGGGTGATGTACCCGCCCTGGCCGTCGGAGAGGGTGAAAAAGCTGTCGGTGGGTGTTGCGATGACGAGCAAACTGCTGAAGCTAAACTCCAAGAGATGATGGCGCAAAAGCCCGAAGGTGCGGAGGCAACCCAGAAGCAAGGTAAGCCAGCCCAGCAGGGTGACATCCCCGCGAATATGAAGACCATTGGGCCGCTTTCGGTGGGGCAGCGAGCCAAGTATATGTCCCACCAGATGATTCAGGGTGTCAAACAGTGGTTCTCTGCTAACTGGCCGAAGTTACTCGCAGGTGCCATTGCAGCGCTGGCGGCGTTTGTCGGTCTCAATATCCTGACGGGTGGGGCGATTACGGCGGCACTACCAGCGCTCATGCAGGTGGTCGGTGTCGTGATGGGCGGCGTGGCGCTGGCAAATATTGCGGGTCATGTTGGTGATTACTTGAGTAAAGGCTGGGCGGGTGACATTGCAGGCGGTGCCAAGAGTCTGGCTCGTGGTTTGGCGGCTGGAGCGGTTGAGTTGGTCTTTGCCCTGCTGTTCAGTGCTGGTGCTGTCATCAAGGCAGTCAAGGGGGGTCTCAAGGGAACTGCCAAGGCTGCCAAAGGAGCAGTCAAGAACACGGTTAAGACGACTGTCAAGAGTGTCAAGGAGTTGGGTCAGATTGGTGCTAAGGGAGCGAAGACGGCTCTCAAGAATGGCAAGATTATGCTTCAGGGCGTCAAAGGTGGGTTCGCTAAGGGGGCGAAGTCGCTGGATGAGCTAGCTCAGCGGCTTGTAGGCAAGTTGCGTTTCAATAAGTTCAAAATCCGGCTACAGCGTCGCCAAATTGAGCTTCTGGGGCATATCAACCCTTGGATTCGCATAACTAAAGGTAAAATCACCCAGGTGGGCAAGGGAAAAGGGTTGGAGGTGACTAATGATGAGTTGAAGGCGATCGATGATTTCGTTAAAGCACGTAAAAAAGCACAATCAGGTAGCCAAATCACGCAAGAAGAAGTTGAACAATATGTTAAAGAACGCCGCCAACAAAGAGGAGAAACTGGTCCGAACGAATTGGCTAACCGTCGTCCCAAGGAGATAGTAGCTCCTGAAGAGTTTAGTCCCGTCAAGTCTGGCCATCTTAAAGAGTTCGAAGATATAGAGTTAGGTAAAGCAATTGGGGAGGGTGGTAATAAAGTGGTTTATCCTGTTCCGGGACGAGAGGATATTGCAATTGGTATATTAAAACCAGGAAAACCAGGATCAGCTATTGACGAAGAAATAGAAGTATTGCAACAACTTACATCACAAAAATTACCAACTGTTGAAGTGCTTGGGACAACTACTCATGGTGGTCAACCTGCCATAGTCATGAAAAAATATGCTCAAGGTTCCAAAAAAATTGTTAAACTCCAAAAGGGTAAAGTAGGAAGGGTTGATAATGCCGAAATCGATCTGTTAAATCACAATAGCATTCAAGATTTAGAAAGGATTCGCTCTATAATGGAGAGACGGCAAATTCAGATTAGCGATTTGCAATTTTTAATTGATTCCACTGGTCACATGTTTATTGCCGATCCTATAGAAGTTTTGACAGGTGTTGGTAAAGGGTTGTCAACAAACAATAGAAAGATGATAGATGAACTAATTGCTGCCGCTGAAGAAAATCTTAGGAGGGAGAAATAAATGAAGGAATCCAATAAATATTTTGAAGAAGATGTCCCTTCACAGAGACTCAATCTTATTAACCAAATCAAAAATCATAAGATATTGAGATTGGTGCGGTATAGTACGCTGTCTCCAGAAGACGCTGCAGGACCTTATGAAATCCCTCATTCTTCACTTTTTCGTCTGACTAATGGTCCATTACTAATGACTCTGGAATCAGGTCTAACTATAGGATTTGCTAGCCTCCCAGAGCTAGTATCTATTACCTTATGGGTCGAAGAAACAGAGTCAGGTGAGCATGGCGATGAAATAGTGATTTCCGAAGATAGCACACTTCTTTCGATAGATAGTTGCGATCCAGTTTATAGTGAAAAATCAATATGCCAATTGATAGGAAAACAGGTAGTTAGAATCAAATTACTAAAGCGTAGGCCAAAAAGTGCTAGAGTAGCTAGCCGTCCTTGCGAAGCTGGAATAATTTTTGAAGTAGAAGGCGGATTTGAGTTTATTTTATCACACGGATTACACAATTACTCAGATGATTTCGCTATTATTTATAAACATGAACTATTGCCATATTTCATGGAAGAAATAGAGGAAATAATAATTTAAACTATAAGAACCAATCGCAATTATTGACTTGCAACACTCAACTAAAATCATCCGTTTTAATATTCTAACTGGACTTGGTAAGGTTGGCCCTATACCCTCCTACAAATCTGATAATTACCCTTTTCTAGGTCGTCAGTAAAATGAGCGCTCATATTGAACATTGTCAGCTAGACAGCGAACTGAAGCTACACGATCGCACCACTACCCCCCTAACCATTCGTGCAGTATCTCTGTCTCTAATAAAACAAGACGACGAAGTAATCGAATGCCGTCTCACCTTCCAAGTAAACCCAGAACTCTACCACCGCATCGAAACCGAGGCATTGTTCAATCTCAAGCCAGAGATGCGCCGTCCCCTCTCGGCTGGTAACTTCCTACCTGAACCCGACATCGAAATCGCAATCGGTCTACAACCCAATTTACTACCACAGCCGATCGAACGCGCCGCAGGCGCAAACGAAGCTGCAACCTATATCCTGAATCTAAGCCAAGAACAACCCGACAACCCACTGCTATCCACCGAGAGTTGGTTGGCACTATCCGTCAAGCAACAACAGGAGTCCGGCGAGACAGGGTACCGTACCATCTGGGCCGATATTACTGCATCGGCTTTTGTCCAAGCAGCCACGGACGGTTCCAGCGACCAAGTTAACGAAGCTATAGCCAACTTCTTCAAAGAGTCGATAGAAGCCAATCTACCTGCTGTGACACAAGAAGCCACTTCTCAGATAGCTGAGGAAATGACCAATTATTTCAAACAAGTGGCTGATACCAGTCTGGACGGGTTAACCAACAGCGTAACAAGCATCTTGCAAGAGGAACTAGAGGCAGGTTTCAAATCCCCGGCTACAGACGGACAATTTTTTGAGGAAATCGTCAATTTCTTTGAAGAAGACGGCTGGCCCTTCGTCCAGATTGAAGGAGAACCACTCTTGCAGATGGTTTTCCAAGGCGAGAATGGCAAATGGACTTGCTACGCCAAAGCCAGAGATGACCAAGAGCAATTTATCTTTTACTCAGTTTGCCCCGTCAACACCCCAGATTCCAAGCGGCTGGCTGTAGCAGAATTT
This sequence comes from Microcoleus sp. AR_TQ3_B6, assembly GCF_036702785.1. Taxonomy (NCBI): domain Bacteria; kingdom Bacillati; phylum Cyanobacteriota; class Cyanophyceae; order Oscillatoriales; family Microcoleaceae; genus Microcoleus; species Microcoleus sp. AR_TQ3_B6. The sequence goes on from NZ_JAUBVJ010000092.1 coordinate 14,913, forward strand.
CTGACCAGAGCTAATTCTGGCATGATTATCGGCAACTTTGAAATGGACTTTGAAGACGGAGAAATTCGCTACAAAACCAGTATTGACGTTGAAGATGACAGTCTCAGTTCAGGACTAATTAAACGGTTGGTTTATGCCAACGTGATGATGATGGACGCCTACCTGCCTGGGATGATGTCTGTTATCTATGGCGATGTGACACCAGTAGATGCGATCGCCCAAATAGAATCATAACCGATCGCGCGATCGCCCCAGCGTGCCTCTGGCCTATCCCTGCCTCAACTCGCCACACAGCCAAGACGGGCGATCGCACGAACTCAAATTGGTATTAGAATAGGAGATTGCTAAAAGTAAATCCTATGCCTGAAGACAATTATTATTATCCGCCGCCGGAAAACTACATTGGGGCGGGATTGGGATTTCCCCTGCAAGTCAACGTCCAGGGAGGCATCCAACTCAGTACAGGTACGCCCAACATCGAAGAATCGATCGTGATTATCCTGCGAACAGATTTGGGGGAACGGGTATATCGGCCCAACTTTGGTTCGCGCCTGTCAGAATTAGTATTTGAACCGATGAACGTTCAAACTTTGATGTTAATTCGCCTGTATGTAGAACAAGCTTTGGAAATGTGGGAACCACGCATCATTTTAAAAGAAGTACGTGCCGACCCCGACCCAATCAGGGGTAGAGTAGATATTGAGATCGTTTATCAACCTAAAAATAGTCTCGATACTCGAAGTTTAGTTTATCCATTTTACTTATCTCTCGAAGAAGAAGAATAACTGAGGTGGGGACGGGATAAGTTTTATAGTGAATAATGTAACAACAACAAAATTGAGATAAATTATGGACTTTGATTTTTTACCCAAATTACCGAAATCCGATCTGGATGACCGAAGTTTTGAGGACTTAGTAGAAGAATGTATACTCCGCATTCCCCGCTATTGTCCGGAATGGACAAATCATAACCCAGGCGATCCGGGAATAACTTTAATTGAACTGTTTGCTTGGTTGACCGACCAAATGTTAATGCGGTTTAATCAAGTTCCCCGGCGCAATTACGTGGCGTTTTTAGAATTGTTGGGAATTCGCCTGCAACCTCCTGCACCCGCTGAGTGCGAATTAACATTTTATCTAACTCAAGCACAACCACAACCGATTAGAATTCCCTATGCCACCGAAGTTGCTACGGTGCGAACCGAAACTCAAGAAGCGATTATTTTTAGTACAGATGAAGAATTTGCGATCGGCAATCCTCAAATTAAACATTTTCTAACAGGATTAACAGAAGAAGAGCGACCGAACAATTTGCGACAGAGGACGACCCGCGATCGCTCCTCCAGCAACAACCAATGGTGGAATCTAGAAGAAACCTTGCTGTTCCAGCAATCGCTTCCCAGTAACTGTTTTTATTTGGTCTTACAAGAAGACATAGAAAATTCGATTACCGGAAATGTAATTGCTCTCACTTTTAGAGGACAAGTCGCTAGAAGCACCGGGATTGACCCAGAGAACCCACCATTAAGATGGGAAGCTTGGAATGGTAAAAATTGGCAGTCAACTATTTTGCGAAAACCAGAAGACGATAAAACCAAAGGCTTTAGTTTTAGCGACTTAGGAGAGCAAGGCACTAATCCTTCAATTGATGGAGCAGATGTAATATTACATTTACCCCAACAATTGCCTAGCACCGATTTCGGAACGGAATATCGAGGACACTGGATACGTTGCGTTTACACTTATCCGAGACAATTACAACCAAGTTATAGCAGTTCGCCTAGCATTTTTGGTATAAAAGTTCGATCGATCGGCGGTGCGGTAAATGCCAGCGAATGCATTCGGATTGAAAACGAACTTTTGGGAGTCAGTGAGGGCAAAGCAGGACAAGCATTTCAATTACAAGCTCAACCGATTTTAAGGCGCAAACCAGGCGAATGTATTCAAGTAAAACCGATTAATAGTCCGGCCGAAACATGGCAAGAAGTTACCGATTTCGCTGACTCTGGTCCTGAGGATCTCCACTATACTATTGATGCCCAAACAGGTACGGTTCAATTTGGTCCGTTGATTCGAGAACCAGCACAATTAAAGCAGAGAACTAGAGAGCGATCGCAAATTCAACCAGGGGGCACAATTGTACGCCGAGATTCCACAGAAAGCCGAAATTTATCTAATCTACAGCCAGACTACGCCAATGGTGCTTCTAACGAATCATTAGAGCGACAATACGGCAAAGTTCCTCCCCCAGGTGCGGAAATTTTTATGACAGCTTACCGCACGGGAGGGGGAAGTAGGGGCAACGTGCAAGCGGAAAAATTATTAGTAATTAAACAAGCAATTCCTTACGTTAAAAGCGTGGTTAATTATCGACCTGCAGCAGGAGGAGTTGACGCAGAATCGCTAGATGAAGCTGTAATCCGAGTGCCACAAATATTGCGGACGAGAGCATCGGCAGTCACACCAGAAGATTTTGAAAATGTCGCTAAAACAGCAACCAGAGCTGTCGCTCGCGCACATTGTCTTACGGATGCAATGAATACTACACCTGGCAGAGTTACCCTATTAATTGTGCCGAAAGTTGAGACAGAAATGATTGATTTTCGGTTAGGGATGGCTCCAGACCAATATTTTGTCCTCAACTCTATGTTAGAGACAGAAATTTTAGAATATATGCAAGACCGCAAACCTTTGGGAGTGCAAGTGAAGTTACAAGAACCAGAATACGTCGGGGTTAGCGTTACAACTGAAGTTATCATCGAATCGAAATATAATAACCCTCGCGTTATAGAGCAGATCCGCACTCAATTGCTGATAGCTTTATACCGCTTTCTTAATCCTCTGACTGGTGGAATTGAGGGGAAAGGTTGGGATTTAGGTCGCCCCGTATCTCGTTCCGATATCTTTGCTTTATGCCAAAAAATTCCCGGGATACGCTATATAGGAATGGTAGAGTTGTTTGAATTGCGAAAATATGTTTCAGGATGGTTCCGCGAACCTGCGCCCCAAGAAATGATTAATCCAGGTTCTTTAGGTTTGATCTGTTCTTGGGCAGAGCAAGAAAATACTCGATTAATATCTGGTCATAGTATTGAGTTTTTTGATTGAGGGGGAATGGGTTGAGTTTTGAATTGTTAATAATTTGTGAGTTGTAAGTTTGTGAGTAGTTAATAAGTTTTAAGTAATGTCTCAATCTAATTACCGTCCAACTTTAGCGATTAAACTCGCATCCATGCAACCTCCAGAACCAGCAAACTCATCGGCTTTAGCAGGTTATGGCGTCAATAATGCAGAAGTGGCGATCGCCAACAACCTCCTCCTCTATCCTGGGGAACCGGGGGAAATGTTGGTACAGTTAGAAAACTTGGGAACTCATTCGCTACTATGGCGATTGGAAGTTGAAGGAGATTTTCCTTTAAATTGGTGCCTTTGGCAGCAGGAAGAAGCCGAAGAGATTGCTGCTAATCAAAAAGTGGATAAAGCCCTCTGTTTCCAAATTCCAGAGGATTACTTTGAAAATCAGTATGCTTTAGAGGGGGGGCGCGATCGCTTAAAAATTAATTACGAAACTCAAGTTTATGTCTACGCTGAAACCCAAACCGAACGGCAACTCGTTGCCTATCGAGTGTTTAACCTGTGCGTGCGTCCCTCAAGTTCCTACGTAAATTTTGTCCCCGCCATTTACCGCGAAGTAGATTTTATTGGACGATTTTTAAGTATTTTCGAGCAGGCATTTGACCCTACTGTCCAAACAATTGACGTTTTATGGGCTTACTTAGACCCTTTGACCGCACCGGAGTCGTTACTTTCTTTTCTCGCAAATTGGGTGGCTTGGCCCATCGAACGCCGTTGGAATATTAAACAACAGCGTCGTCTAATTCGCAACGCGGTAGAACTTTATCGCTGGCATGGAACGCGCCTATCTTTGCGTTTTTATCTGCATCTTTATACAGAGTTACCATTAGACGAATCTTTAGAAGAAGCAGAAAAACACATCAGTATCGAAGAAAATTTTACTCGCGGTTTTGTGATGGGAGAAACGCTAATTGGTAGAGACTCAATGTTGGGGAGTGGGCGTCCGTTTCATTTTAGTGTGCGCTTGCGTCCTGAGCCCGGTAAGCAAATTGATGAACGATTAGTTAGGGATATTATTGAGCGGGAAAAACCGGCTTTTTGTACTTACGATCTTTTGATTTATCAGACATAGGTGTAGCGAATTGCAAACATAAACATTCAAACTGCAAAGAAAGCAATTTATAAACCACATTCCGCACCCCCCAACTGGCACATATACTGCTTGAGGGGGTAAAAGTGAATCATCCGAGACAATTTTGAGTAAAAATACTAAAGATTTTTGGTCGCGCTCGCATCACTAGCGTTAAAAATTCCTGACAATAGAAGTGAGGGAATGAGTTAAATCTGATACGAGTTAAAATTGCGAGCGTCACAAACCAAGTTTATGACCTCACTGTTACCTGATTGATGACGAAAATGCGTTAATTGCGATCGCCAGCAGTAAGCAATCATCACCAAAATAGTGTAAACTTGCGAGCGCTATGAACGCTCAAATCAGGATTCAGCAGCCCATGCAGAAAGCATCTGAGATGACAGTAGAAAACTTAGACCATAAGGGCTTATACCATTTCTCCAAAATCATGCAGAGCGTGGCTAGTACCGATAAAATGTAATCCCATTTGGTTATAGATGCTATTGCAGAAATGTTGAATCTTAATACAAAACTTTACATATTTAGATATAGTAAGACTAACCAGGTAAATCTTTCAACAAAACATGAGTTCCTCAAACCAATGAACAAAACTAATTTTGTGACACATACAAGCTTGAAGATAGCGAATATTATCTAATAGTTTATTACCCCATTGCGCGGGAATAGATATCCCTTGTAAAATTAGATAAGCAATTAGGCTAGTATAAAGTTGTATGGTAATATCATTCAAACTTTTGCTAATCAATTTATCAAGTTTGAGGTGCATCTTTAAAAACTTCCAGAACAATTCTACTCGCCATCTTAAGCGATATATATCCCTAATTTTATCATCGGAAACTGCCGCCTCTCCATCATCCGGTAAATTAGTGACTAAGCGAAACTCACTTTTGGTCTCTACATCACAAAAAATTACCATTCTCTAAGATCGAGCATCGGTTGATGAACCAATTTTTATAAACCTACTTTCTGACTGAAATTCTAATACCAATTCACTATGAAGGTACACGCTCATTTATGCTAAAAGTAGAGGAGATCCAATATGACCAACAAATTTCAGGTAGAAATCCAGGAAACGGTTGAGGAACTAGAGGATTGACTCGAACGGGGTATAACCGCAGTAAGTAAATAAAAATTACTGCTATTATAGTGGATGGCTACAAAAAAATCAAAACAAGAGAAGAATTAGCCACGATGCTGAAGCGAGACTCTTCAACAATATATCGTTGGTTAAGAGCTTACCAACCATGTGGAATTACCTCATTACTAACAGTTAAAAAAGCTCCTGGAAAGACTCCAAATATTCCACCCGAGCGTGAGATATAATTCATCGATCGACTGCTACGTAGGGAGCAAAAAATTATGGTAAATTACAGCTCTGGCTAGAAAGATAATGCGGAATTAAAGTGAGCTAGTAAGTGGTACATGACCGAGTTCATTATAAATTGAAAGCTGACCTTAAACTCCCAATACCCCAAAGTGGCAAAGCGAAAGAAGAGGTACAGGCAAGCTTCAAAAAACAACTATGTGAACTCATCAAAGTAATGATTAAATATTTGGGAAACTACAATCCCGTAAGGATATGGTGTCAGGACGAGAGTAGATTTGGATTGATTACTATAGTAATCCTCGCATCAGTTTCAATAACTTCCAGGCGTTTCGCCTCTTAATCAATGTCACTCTTGTTCTGCCTTTCCTCCTACAATCGAGGCTCTTCCTCCGGATCTGCGTTATCAGGAAGAGCCTGGTAACGAGTAGAATCATTTAGGATTGCTATATGCAGGGCAGAATGATTACATTAAAGGGGGTAAAACCCATTGGCAAAAAGCAATGGAAACGAGTCAACTTTTATAGGGAGTCGTAGAGCCAGCAACAGGTGAACAATATTATTAAGAATTTCCTCGGCTCAATTACAACTGCTTTCAAGAGTTTTTAAATGAATTTGGTCAAAAATACTCAGAGATTTTCAATCTAATTATCATGGATAATGGTAGCTGACATAAAGCTCTATTATTAGACTGACCTGACCATGTAATGCCAATATATTTACCAGCCTATAGTCCTGAATTAAATCCGATTTAAAGATAGTGGTAGCCTACAAAAAAACCTCAAGTAGGAAAATTATTCGATTTTAGAGCGACTCAAAGAACAAGTAAATAGAATTATCAAATCTCTCACGAAGGAAGAAGTTTTATCTCTCTGTGGTTGGGACTATATCCTTGAAGCTATATTAAGTGCAACTTCATAGTGAATTGGTATAAGCAAATTTTTAACGGTGGATAAGCGGGGGACGCATAGCTCAGTTGGTTAGAGCGCTAGGTTGACATGGTAGGGGTCACTTGTTCGAGTCCAGTGGTGTCCATACCTAAAACCCGCCCACAACCAAGAGGGTTTTGTTGTTTCTACAACCAAACGGGTAGATTTGGCATTCTCCATTAGGAATGACGGAATATGCGTAGGTCTGAGATTTAGTACAGTCGCCACGTTTTGTCGAGGCTGTTGCTCAGCAGTTGCGTAGTTTGCATGAGTTCGGTGTTAAAGAAACGCTAGCTTGATTCTCCTAGGCACCATCCCTATCCGCGAACAAAGGGCAAGCAAGCAGAACAAGAAAGAGAATAACTGTTAGAAGCCGCCTTGCACGATCCCAAGGAGAAGCCACTAACCGGATTAAAGACGAATTTTTAGCCGTGCTCTGCCATGAGTTGCGATCGCCCGTTTGCTTAAAAACTGAATGGCTGAGGTTTTGGGCCTACTATATATTAGGACTTACGCACCAAAAGCTTAAAACCTCGATCGCCCGGGCGCCCCCCTTTTTTAGGGGGGGGAACAGTCAAAGTCCCTTTTTTAGGAGGCTAGGGGGATCTCTGCGTAAGTCCTGTATATCTTGATTCCCTAACAATAGCTGGCATAATAGGTAAATAGGCAGGACGAACCGCAATGAATGTAGAACGTACAAACTCCTTGAATCATCGAGAAGAGCTTACTGTAAATTTTCCTCAAGAGCTATGTACGGACTGCCAAGCGCTCGAAGCACGATTTGCGGCGATCGTAGATCGCATGGCTGAGGCCTTCATTTCTATTAATTCAGAGTGGCACTGCACCTATGTCAACCATAAAGCAGAGCAGCTTTTAAACAGTCCGAGGCAACACCTAATCGGCAAAAATATAAGGACAGTATTTTCCGTCGATCTTACCTCTGAGCTATATAAGTATTGTCATCAAGCGATCGCAACGCCAACTGCAATCGAGTTTGAAGAACACTACCCCTCACTCAACAAGTGGTTGAGAATTCGCCTCATCAAGAGTGAAGATGGCTTACTCCTTTACTTCCAAGACACGACTGAAACATCTCAAGTCGATCGACAATTGAAAGCCGAAATCGCCAAGTGTCAGCAGGTGGAAGCCACTCTTCAGAAAAAACAGGACTTTTTGAAGGCAATTCTAAACAACGTTCAAGCTGGCATTGTAGCTTGCGATGCCGAGGGCATATTGACGGTATTTAACCAAGCAGCTAAAGATTTTCATGGAGTACCTCAGCAGCCAGTTCCACCGGAGCAATGGGCCCAGTATTATAACTTGTATTTGCCCGACGGCAAAACACCCATGAATACAGAGGATATTCCCCTGTTTCAGGCATTGCAAGGACAGAACGTTCGTGATGTGGAAATGATGATTGTTCCGCAGCAGGGAACTGCGCGAATGCTGTTAGCAACTGGACAGCCAATTATTGCCGCAAACGGCGAAAAACAGGGTGCAGTTGTCGTGATGCACGACATTACACAGCGCAAGCAGGCAGAAACTGCTCTGCGTGAGGGTGAAGCGCAATTATCCAGCATCTTCCAAACTATTCCTGATGGCATCACTATTCTAGATTCTACCGGACAGATTATAGCCGCAAATAGGGCAGCAGAGAGGATTTTAAGATTGACTCGCAGCGACATTGTGGAGCGAGGCTATAACGATCCATCCTGGTTGATTACAACCGTGGAGGGTCATCCTTTCCCAGAAGAGGAACTGCCGTTTGCGAGGGTGATGCAAACAGGTGAGCCGGTTTATGGTATTGAACATGGCATTAGCCATGCCGATGGAACTCTCCGTATTCTCTCGATCAATGCTTCTCCTTTGTTTGACACAGAGGGACAAATTATCAATATCATTGCTGCTTTCAGCGACATTACTGAACGCAAGCAAACCGAAGACGAACGAGTACAGCTTGTTCAAGAACAGGCAGCCCGTGCTTTAGCAGAGAATTCTCAACAAAAATCAGCATTTTTAGCGGGAGTGAGTGCTGTCCTTTCCTCTTCACTAGAGTATGAACAAACTCTCCAAAGCGTTGCAAAGCTGGCAGTTCCTTATTTTGCAGATTGGTGTAGTGTCGATCTGCTGAATGACGATCGCACAATTGGTCGGGTTGCAGTTGCTCATACAGATCCCGAAAAAGTGAAGTTTGGCTGGGAGTTGGCTCAACGCTTTCCCAGACATCTCGATGATGGGTATGGCATTGCTAAAGTGATGCAAACAGGACAGGTTGAAATTGGGATTGAGATTACAGATGAACAGTTAGTTGCCGCAGTGCCGAATGCTGAATACCTGGAAATCATACGTGGAGTTGGGTTAAAGTCCTGCATCATTGCACCGCTACAGGCACGGGGGCGCGTGTTGGGTAGCATTACCTTTGTGTTTACTGAATCCGATCGCCGCTATCGCCTAGAAGACATTGCCCTGGCTGAAGATTTGGCTCAGCGAGCAGCGATCGCCATTGATAACGCTCGTCTCTATAATGAAACACAACAAGCGAAATTAGCCGCCGAACTCGCTGCTAACCGCACGGCTCGACTGCTGGTGGTGATGACAGCTTTGTCGGAATCGCTAACCTCGGCTCAAGTGGCTCAGGTGATTATTGAACAGGGAATGTCCGCACTGGGAGCAAGTTGTGGTTTGGTTGCGGTATTAAACCCGGCGGCAAGCGAACTGGAGATTATTCAAGCGATCGGGTACGAGCACGTAGCAGAATTTCAGCGCAGTTTTTCGATTCATGCACCCTATCCTCTGGCAGAAGCCGTGCGAAGTGGGCAACCTGTTTGGCTAGAAACTATCGAAAACCGAATTGCCCGTTATCCTCATTTAGCTGAAGCTTATGCCAAGGTTGGTTCAAAAGCCTGGATTTCAGTGCCATTGTTGATTGAAGGACAAGCCGTTGGTGGACTATCGCTGAGTTTTTCGACCGTTCCCCAGCTTTGTGAGAGCGATCGGGCTTTCGTTTTGGCACTGGCACAGCAGTCGGCGCAGTCGATCGACCGAGCACGGCTCTACGAGTCAGAATCGCAAGCACGGGCACAATCCGAAGCAGCTAACCGAATTAAAGATGAGTTTTTAGCTGTCTTGTCGCACGAATTGCGAACTCCGTTGAATCCTATTCTGGGTTGGACTCGGCTGCTGCGAAGGGGAACCCTAGATTCTGGCAAGACGGCGGTAGCTCTCGAAACAATTGAACGCAACGCCGAGTTGCAAGTTCAACTGATTGAGGATTTGCTGGATATTTCTCGCATTCTGCAAGGCAAGCTGAGTTTGAACTCTACTCCTATTAATTTGAAAACAACTCTTAAAGCTGCGATCGAAACAGTTCATTTAGCCGCCGAAGCGAAAAACATTCAAATTCAAACTCAGCTAGAACCCAATGTGGGCGATGTGTTAGGAGATGCTACCCGATTGCAACAGGTTATCTGGAATTTGCTCACCAATGCCATTAAGTTCACCCCAACTGGAGGTCGAGTTGAAGTTGAGCTAAAAACGATTGATTCCTATGCTCAAATTCAAGTCAGGGATACAGGAAAAGGGATTAAGCCAGAATTTATCCCCTATGTCTTTGACACATTTCGACAAGCCGATAGCAGTATTACGAGAACCTTTGGTGGGTTAGGGCTGGGATTAGCGATCGTCCGTCACGTCGTTGAGCTACATGGTGGAACTGTCAAAGCCGAAAGTTTGGGAGAAGGACAGGGAGCAACATTTACTGTCACACTTCCCTTATTAGCCAGAAGCAATGATGCAATCAGCGAGCAGAAGGACAGTCTATCACTCAAGGCTCACACTTCACCCTTGGCTAGATTATGTATCCTGGCCGTCGATGACGAAATAGACAATTTAGATTTAGTTCAATGTATTTTGGAGCAAGCGGGAGCCACCGTGATCACTGTATCTTCAGCAACAGATGCGCTACAACAACTTACTAAACTTAAGCCAGATGTTTTGATTGCTGATATTGGAATGCCACAAATCGATGGCTATAAGTTGATTGGTCAAATCAGACAACTATCCACAGAGGAGGGAGGACAGATTCGGGCGATCGCTCTCACAGCCTATGCAGGTGAGACAAATCAACAGCAAGCACTAGCAGCCGGATTTCAAAGGCATCTTCCCAAGCCTGTCGATCCTGAAACGTTAGTAGAGACAATTGAGCAAATGCTTCCTCAAAGTGAGAGAATTCATCTGCGTTAATCTGTGTTTATCTGCCCTCATCTGCGGTTAAAAAAAGATAATTTCGTAACCGCAGATGACAATGGATTGACGCTGATTCACGCAGATGAGGAGAATAGAGATAGGAATAATTCCGATGCTAACAGATTTAAAGGGAAAAACCCCCTGATAACTTACCTGCGACAGCCTTGGGCGATCGCCCTTAACACCGCTAGCCGCACTTCTGGATGAGATTTCTCAAGCCCGTTAGCCCGAAAAATCCAATGTCCGCCGCCCGCGTGCTCGATCGCAATCTTCTGACCGTCAGGCAAAACTATTTGCCACCAATTCAAAACAGTGGCTTTAATAAGGTGGCACTGAATTTCGTTCAGTTGAACCTCCATTAATTTCAGTTGACGCATGATTGGATTTTGAGCAGATGACTTCATGATTTTCCTGATTAAATGAATTCGACTGTTTCTCGGCTTTGATTTCTGTTTGCCGATTTTTCAACTTAACTGCACCTTCCGAACTTTTCGCCTTAACTTCCCCTTTCAAACTTTTCGCCTTAACTTCCGTTTTACCACCTTTCGGCTCAACTTTCAATCCAAAACCTTTAGACTTAACTTTGCCTCGGGCAGATTTTGAAGTCTGTTCCGCTGCCGGCTTCTTAAACTCGGCGTCTAATTGGTCTAAAATCTCCTCTTGTTCGGGAGTATGTTCCGCTGGCTGCTCTAAATTTCTGGGATTGTATTCGTCAACCAACCTTGCCAAAAATTCCGAAATTGACAGTCCGGCTGCGGCTGCTTTTTTGGTTAAAAGGGCGTAAGTGTCGGTTTTAATCCGAATTTGTTTGAGCCGGAGGTTGGGATTGTTGTCAACTGTTTCGGCAATAGTTACTGCGGTAATCCTTTCTTTGGGTATGACATCCACCACTTCTTGCCACTTTTCCTGTAAAGGACTGTCGCCGTATTGGTCGGTGATTGCGTGTTTGAACAAAGGGACAACTTGAGCAACGCAGCTCGGCAATATCTCAAATCCTGCTTTAATTAAGCGCAGGCAAATGCTCGCTGATTTGATGATTTGCGTGCAGTAAAAATACTGTCTGCCTAATGCTTGTTCGCAGTAACTTTTAAAGGTTTTGAACTTGTCTTTGTACAATCGCAGTTTTCGGATGGCGTCCAGCATGATTCCTTGCCGCACGTAGTCTAGGAATCCCCTTTTAATTTCGCCTGTCAGGAAGTCTAAATCGTGAAAGGGAGATTGATTCTGGATTTCTTCTTCAAAGTCTAGCAGCGGGCCTGCAAAGTGAAAGTTGGAGGCGACATCGCCTAGGTAGAAGTTGTCAATGGATGTGGGCATGATCTGGAATGGTTCGAGAAATGGCACGATACCACGGAAGTTGTGCGATCGCAAAGGAGAAGTTTTGGTCTGGATATTTGATACAATTTTGAGTTGGGCCGTCTCTGTGAGGTCGATCGACCTTTTACATGGCACCACCTCCTCGGCGTTGAGAAAAAAGGGGCTTGAGGTATGCGCCCAACCCCCAAAAATACGCTTGGGTATGCAAGCACAATTGATAGACACGAAAAATCAGGCGGTTCTTCAAACCTGCATTTTGACGAAACGAGGCTCGCGCTCGCCGCCCTTTGTCATGTCACCTTTGTCTCATTATGAGATGTCAATTTAATTTTGTCAAGTATGACATCTCAATATGAGATTTTACGATCCAATGTCATCAAGAAAAGAACGAAGACAGGAGGGCAATTCACCATTGGAAGCCCTAAGAATCCACAAAACAGACTTATCACAAGATGAGTTCGCTTTTAAATGTGGGATTCCCCGCGCCACCTATCACAGATGGATATCTGGAGCAACAGAGCCCAAATTTTCTCTGGAACAGTTGAAAGCAATTTGCCGAGAACTACAAATAGAAAAAATAGATGAACTTCCAGAGAGCTTTGGCCCTCCGAAGCAATCCAACCAAACCAACAGTTAAAAAATTACTGCGGATACAATTTTGAGTCAGGCTGTAAGTTCGATCGACCTTTTAAATGGCATCACCTCCTGGGCGTTGAGAAAAAAGGGCTTAAGTCATGACCCTTGCCGGGAAAATACGCTTGGCTATGCAGGCATAATGGGTAGACACTACAAATAAGGCGGTTCTTCAAACCTGCATTTTGACGAAAGGAGGCTTGCCCGATTGCCTTTGTTTTGCTTATCTACTAGCAGTTTAGTGCCAGATACCAACGAGTCAAGCACTATTCTGCTAGCAACTAACTGCTACAATTGATGGAAGCTAAAGATCAAGAAACCATAACCTTGAAAAACCTTAGAGAAAGTGCAAATTTGACCCAACCCGAACTTAGTCGTCGAATGGGGGTAGGAATTCGCATTATTGGCGATTGGGAACGAGGAGAATCCATTCCTCGCTTCGATAGGGCCATTGCTCTGGCGCGCGAGCTAGGCGTACCACTAAAAACACTTGCTAGATGTATGGGACTAGACGTAGCCAAAATTCCCGATGACCTACCAACATGAAGTTTACGTCTTATCCAAGTCTTTATCAAGACGTTTACATCATGAATATTCCGTCCCATGATAGAAGAAGAGTTACAAGAAAAGGAGAAGTCTCCATTGAGACTGCTCAGAGAACAAGCTGGACTAACACGCCCTCAAGTCAAAGAAAAAATCGGAATTTCCGAGCGAAGACAAGCTGACTGGGAATTAGGCAAGGCTCTACCTAATGCTGAAAACATACTTGCTATGGCTAACCTGTACCAGGTTTCTCTAAAAACTATGTTTGAGGTTTTAGGATTAGACGTAACCAAAATTCCCGATGACTTACCAAGTCGTGAGCCCTCATCGAACGACAACTAACCCGCAGGGGTTCGTCCATGTCTAGGGAAAGGGGCTTGAGTCATGCACCCAAGCCCGGAAAATACTAAGGCTATGCAGGCTTGACACTCCCCAACCTAAAGGTGTGGGGATTCTTAATTCAGCGACTGACCTTTAAGTGCTACGTCCTTGCGGCAATACTCAAACCTTTTAACCGTAGAAATCCTACCAATTAACGAGCCCGATTCGCAGTCACCCCAGAGGGTCTATCTCCAAAAGCGTACTAGGATATTGACCTAGAATTCGGGTATGCCCTACCCTATCTAAAAAAAAGTGAATTGTTTGTTTTTCTGGTTATGAGGCTGTATTAAGCCCCTAGCTGTTTTGAGAGTTTTCGCCGCTCTTTGTCCCCCGGTTTACGCCTAAAAGTGTGTCTGAGTCCCTGTTTCACGATGGCGAAGGAGTTTAACCTTGACTTTTATAGTATACATAGTATACTACAAAAACCAGCAATTCCCTGGTTTTTGGGAATGGGTTTAAGAAATTAAAGCCGTCCTAGAAGGACGGGGTTTTAAACCCAATTTCTTGATAATGGGTAGAAACTACAAATAAGGCAGCTCGCTAAACCAAAGCGTTTCCACCGTCCGGCTAAAGGAGCCGCCTTTCTGTTGTCTCTATCTTTAACAACCTTAGTTGTATTCCCTCAATTTGTCAACAACTTTGGTTGTGAATTTGCTATGATATGCCCAGAAAGAAACAAACTCAAGAGTCCAAAGATATACCAGCACTGCAAATCTTGCGGGAAGCTGCTGGTTTATCGCAATCCGCTTTAGCAAAGCAAATTCCCGACAAAACCCGCACAAAAACCCTAACTCAGCAAGCCATTAGCAAATGGGAACGAGGACTAGACGAACCCGAACTGACCATTGCTCAAATGAAAGCCCTTTGCAAAGCTTTGGGAAAAACGCTTAACGATTTGCCTGACGACTTAGGCCCACCAAATCCCGACTGACAAATAAAAACTCAAAAAGCCCGATCGACCTTTCATCCCTCAATCGGTAATTTTCGCTCTCAGAGCTTTAATCTGCCCTCGCTTGGTTTTGCTGTCGAGACGCTTGCGCTGGGAACTACGAGTTGCTTTGCTGGGTTTGCGCCTTTTCGGTATGACGATCGCACTTTTAATGAGTTCTTGCAGCCGTCTCAAAGCCTCCTCCCGGTTTTGTTCCTGGCTGCGGTGTTCCTGCGCTTTGATGACAATCACACCTTCGGAGGTGATGCGCTGGTCGTTGATTTGCAACAAACGCTGCTTGTAGCGATCGGGCAATGAGGAAGCTGGGATATCAAAGCGCAAGTGAATCGCACTCGCCACCTTATTTACATTTTGCCCCCCCGCGCCTTGAGAGCGAATCGCACTAATCTCGATTTCGCGATCGTCTATGAACACTGTATTAGAAATTTGTAGCATGAGCGATCGTCAGTGGGATTAAAGATACAGGCCGATCTCGCACAGTCTGTGGAGGCGGACGAAAGTTTGACAAAGAGCGATTGAAATCATAGATGAACTTCCAGAGAGTTTTGGCCCTCCGAAGCAATCAAACCAAACCAACAGTTAAAAAATTACTGCTGATACAATTTTGAGTCAGGCTGTAAGTTCGATCGACCTTAACCCGACCAGGATCGAACCTACCCTTGGAAGGGGGGGAGAGGTACATTGTAATAATGATTAATCTTTAATTGGGCAAGAACTTCAATGCTAGTAAAGCTCTTTTGATGCCTGTTGAAATGTGGCGCGATCGTTGAGATGTGGAAAAGGCTTGTCAGGAGGAACAGATACGCCAAGGAAGTGACACAAGGGTTCCCAACCCTCCTTCACTTGGTAAACTAACAGCCGCTCTGGTGGAACCAAACGTTTGACTTCTTCAATGTGTTGATTGAAAATTCCGATCGCGTAGGGTTTATCCTCAAATTTCCCTTGAAAATCCTTCAGCCAAACATCTTTATCTGCCATGCGGAAGATGCGAACTAGACTCCGCAGCTTAGGAGAAAACGGGAGCGATAAAGCCATCTTTAGCTTGTCCCAACCTTTTGGCCCTGCTTGGTAGATTGTTTTCAAGGTACTCTCATACCAACTATCTGCATCTCGAATACTCAACAGAACTTTAGCATCAGGATAGTGCTGGATAAGTTGACTGTAGTAACGATAACCTGGGTAATCTACTATTGCTTGATAGCCATCAAACAAAGCATCCCAATTGACAGGTTTTCCCTGAGTGGCATCCTCCCAAAACTTTACATCAGAAGGGTGTGTTAGAAGTTCTACCATGTGGTAGCATTTACTAAAACCGAGTTCTTCTAAAGCAGCTTTGATAGATAGCGTTCCTGTTCGTCCAAAACCTGCACCAATCACCTTAATTGCCATAAATTCCTCAATATTCTGCTTCCATTAAAAGTCGAAGCCCACTCCCTCAATTGTAGATCGGGCGATCGCGCAACAGTTCTGGTACTAGGGTATAGATTTTCCCCCCTAGGTGTAGGGACCTGCAATACTAAACGCTATGTCCCTGCAATGCTGCGATTTTTGAGGATGGATTAATTGCAACTGAAATTAAAGTTCAGCCAGGATTAACTGCAACACAAACCCAGGGCTAACTGCAACTGAGCCTGCAATCATCCATTTAGAGCGGAATTAACTGCAACCGATCGATGTCTAGAGGGTGACAAGGACCTTTCATCCCTCAATCGGTAATTTTCGCTCTCAGAGCTTTAATCTGCCCTCGCTTGGTTTTGCTGTCGAGACGCTTGCGCTGGGAACTACGAGTTGCTTTGCTGGGTTTGCGCCTTTTCGGTATGACGATCGCACTTTTAATGAGTTCTTGCAGCCGTCTCAAAGCCTCCTCCCGGTTTTGTTCCTGGCTGCGGTGTTCCTGCGCTTTGATGACAATCACACCTTCGGAGGTGATGCGCTGGTCGTTGATTTGCAACAAACGCTGCTTGTAGCGATCGGGCAATGAGGAAGCTGGGATATCAAAGCGCAAGTGAATCGCACTCGCCACCTTATTTACATTTTGCCCCCCCGCGCCTTGAGAGCGAATTGCACTAATCTCGATTTCGCGATCGTCTATGAACACAGTGTTAGAAATTTGTAGCATGATTCAACAGTGAGATTAATGATACAGGTCGATCTCGTACAGTCTGCGGAGGCGGACGAAAGTTTGACTCTATGCAGCGATTTCACTCGCCGAATGATGCACTTAGTTTAGTATTTGACAACTCCCCGCCGTAAAACGGCCCAGATTCTTCCTTTTATTTCCCGCTAGCCATGTTCGGTTATCAGCCGCTACTCAATCCATGAAAAGCACTCTACAATAATTGTATAGGTTCGTTGAATCTATGAGGAGGATCCCGACAAACAAATTTTTTTGTTTCTGAGATCCAAAAGCTTCCCGGAAGGGAGGGATGCATGGGCGAAGGCTGAGACAATGGCGCAGATTGGTAGAGTGATTGTTTACGTCGCTAAGCTACGGAAAAGGAAAAGCCAGTCTCCCACTAACGAAAACAAAGGAGGTAACAAGCTATGAAAAAAGTTATAGACAAAATTAAGCTAGTTCTCCCAATCAAGAGTAAATTAGTGTTAGTAGACTTAATACTAGCCGGGTTCTTGCTCTTCCCCAACGCGTCCTGTCCAATCCTAAAACTGAATAGCCTCTAAGTAGGGTTTGCTGAATAAGCCTAAAACCCTTACCTGAAAAGACTTTGACTCGCGAACGGCGCGGATAAAGTGTAAGAC
>NZ_JAUBVJ010000093.1:0-31291 GCF_036702785.1 Microcoleus sp. AR_TQ3_B6
GTTGTATCGGAATGATTAAACCGCAGAGGGCACAGAGGACACAGAGAAAGAGAAGAGAGAGATAATAATTCCGATGTTAACGGATTTGATATAACTGAATCATGGAGATTTCCTCCAGGTGTTTAACAGTAAGCATCTTTTCGATGTTTGACGCAGTAGATTACCAAAACATCTTCCTCAAGTTAAAATAAAACTCGGTAATCTCCTACCCGCAGCCGATATTCTGGCCTATAGTTTGTTAAGCGTTTCACATCCCCCGTGAGGTTATTTTATATCAAGTCAATTTTAGTCAAAACTCGGCTTTGTACTTCCGCTGGCAAAGATTCTACATCTTCGATCGCTTTTGGCTTAAACTCAGCTTGGTAATTCATCAAAGTGCAACTTTGAGGCGCGACAGTTTCCTTTTGCGCGGTAGCGAGTGCGACACAGGACGGAAATACCTATCTCAAGATAGGGGAACACCGATCCGCCCCCCCCCTGCAACTCCCTACAATGACAATTGTATGAGCAGTCAAGCAATTGCCTCTACAGCAGTCATCATTTTTAATGCAGGGAATTAAAATTTATGCAACCGAATAATCCAAACCAATTTACCGAAAAAGCCTGGGAAGCCCTCGCCCGCACCCCCGAACTCGTCAAAGCAGCTCAGCAGCAGCAGCTAGAAAGCGAACACTTGATGAAAGCTTTGCTGGAACAAGAATCGGGACTCGCTAGCAGCTTGTTTAACAAAGCGGGAGTTTCTATAGCAAAATTGCGCGATCGCACTGATGAGTTTATCAACCGCCAGCCGAAAATCTCTGGCAGCGGTGGCAACGTTTATCTAGGTCGTTCTCTCGACACTTTGCTCGATCGCGCCGAAACTTATCGCAAAGAGTACGGCGATGAATTTATTTCGATCGAGCATTTGATACTAGGTTACGTTAAGGACGATCGCTTCGGCAAAAATCTACTACAAGAATTTAAACTATCTGAAGCCAAGCTCAAAGATATCATTACCCAAGTCCGGGGGAACAACAAAGTGACCGATCAAAATCCAGAAGGGAAATACGAAGCGCTGGAAAAATACGGCCGAGATTTGACAGAAGCGGCGCGTCAAGGCAAACTCGATCCAGTAATCGGACGGGATGACGAAATCCGTCGCACGATTCAAATTTTGAGCCGTCGCACCAAAAATAACCCGGTATTGATTGGGGAACCGGGAGTCGGAAAAACTGCGATCGCCGAAGGACTCGCCCAGCGAATTATCACCGGAGATGTCCCCCAATCTCTCAAAGACCGACAATTAATTAGCCTAGATATGGGCGCTTTAATTGCCGGGGCAAAATTCCGGGGAGAATTTGAAGAACGCTTGAAAGCGGTACTCAAAGAAGTGACCGACAGCAACGGCAAAGTCATCTTATTTATCGATGAAATTCACACCGTTGTCGGTGCTGGCGCAACTCAAGGCTCGATGGATGCCGGCAACTTACTTAAACCCATGTTAGCGAGGGGAGAATTGCGCTGTATCGGCGCTACAACTCTCGACGAATACCGCAAGTACCTCGAAAAAGATGCGGCACTGGAACGCCGCTTCCAGCAAGTTTATGTGGATCAACCGACCGTTGAAGATACTGTCTCGATTTTGCGGGGCTTGAAAGAACGGTACGAAGTTCACCACGGCGTGAAAATTTCTGACAGCGCCCTAGTGGCGGCGGCTACTTTGTCTACTCGATATATTAGCGATCGCTTCCTTCCAGACAAAGCCATTGACTTAGTGGACGAAGCCGCCGCTAAACTCAAAATGGAAATTACTTCCAAGCCGGAAGAACTAGACGAAATCGACCGCAGGATTTTGCAGCTAGAAATGGAAAGACTGTCGCTGCAAAAAGAAAGTAACTCTGCTTCGATCGAACGCCTGGAAAGACTGGAAAAAGACTTAGCCAACCTCAAGGAACAGCAAAGCGCTTTGAATGCCCAGTGGCAATCTGAAAAAGGTGTCATTGGCAGCATTCAAAAGATTAAAGAACAGATTGATAAGGTGAATATTGAAATTCAACAAGCTGAATTAAAATATGACCTGAACCGCGCTGCTGAATTGAAATATAGCAAGTTAACCGAATTGCAAAAACAACTGGAACAAGCTGAATCTCAACTGTCAGCAACTCAAACCACAGGTCAAACTCTGCTGCGGGAAGAAGTTACAGAAGGTGACATTGCCGAGATTATTTCTAAGTGGACGGGAATTCCGATCAGCAAGTTAGTTGAATCGGAAATGCAGAAACTTCTGCACTTGGAAGATGAACTGCACAAGCGGGTAATCGGACAGGATGAAGCTGTGACGGCCGTTGCAGATGCAATTCAGCGATCGCGCGCAGGTTTAGCCGATCCCAATCGTCCGGTTGCGAGTTTTATCTTCCTCGGCCCCACGGGTGTTGGCAAAACCGAGTTGGCGAAAGCTTTAGCGGCTTATCTGTTCGACACGGAAGAAGCGATCGTGCGAATTGATATGTCGGAATACATGGAAAAACACGCGGTTTCGCGGTTGATTGGTGCGCCTCCGGGATACGTCGGCTACGATGAAGGCGGACAATTAACTGAGGCTGTGCGCCGCCGTCCTTACTCAGTGATTCTATTCGATGAAATCGAGAAAGCGCATCCGGATGTATTCAACATCATGCTGCAAATTCTGGATGACGGCCGCGTTACTGATGCTCAAGGTCATACAGTAGACTTTAAGAATTCTGTGATTATTATGACCTCGAATGTCGGCTCTCAATACATCTTAGATGTGGCGGGAGATAACGAACAAATGCGCATTCGGGTGATGGAAGCAATGCGGGGAACTTTCCGCCCGGAATTCCTCAACCGGATTGATGAGATGATTATCTTCCACGGTTTGAGTAAGACTGAACTGCGGCAAATCGTGCAGTTGCAAGTCAAGCGCTTGGAAAAACGGTTGGCTGAACGCAAGATGTCTCTGAAGCTGTCGGAATCTGCGATCGACTTTTTAGCAGAAATTGGTTACGATCCGGTTTACGGTGCGCGGCCTTTGAAGCGCGGAATTCAGCGGGAGTTGGAAACGCAAATGGCGAAGGGTATTTTGCGGGGAGATTTTGCTGACGGCGAGACGATTTTTGTGGATATTGAGAATGAAAGGTTGGCGTTTAAGCGGCTGCCTGCTGGGTTGGTGATTGCTAAATAATAAATAGGGGTAGGGTGGGAACAGGTCCACCCTAATTTTTTTGAGGGGTGATGGTTCTTTTTTTTACCGCAGATGTGGGGGGATGGACGCGGATGGACGCGGATGGGATTGCGGGGGATGGTTCTTAGCCCTCTTTTGTCACTTTAGGCACAGGAAAAGTAACAATAAGAGTTATCGAAGTTCTTAAAAATTGAACGAGTCATACCAGTTTCCGATGAAGATGGATAACCTCTACTCGGGCTTGGAGCATCAGCCAAATTGACAAGGCAAATTTGTCGCCGTCATAGCCCGCATCCACCCACATCACCTCAACCTGCGCGAGTACCTCTGGATGTTCTTCCAACAATTCCATCACTACGTAAGCAGCCACCACCCGTTCTCCTGGATTCGCCTCCGCGACGATGACTTTCAGTAGCAATCCGAGACTATCGACGAGGGTTGGCCGCTTGCGCCCCTTGACCCGTTTGCCCCATAGAAGTCATAAACTTCCCCGTTTTTTCAGTGGTTTTGACCGATTGTGTGTGTGTGCTAAAGTGGATGTCGGTTGAGTCGATTTCCCGACCTGTTGGCGTACCTGGTCTTGCAAGGTGTGATTCATCTGCTCCCAGATGCCCCGCCCCTGCCATTTGCGGTAATAGCTGTAAACCGTCGAAGCCGGCGGAAAATCACGTGGCAACCACTGCCACTGCTGCGACCAAGTAAAATACTTTTTGTAAATTCCCGGAATAACCTGGTAAAAGAACATAGCATAGGAGATGCAAGCCAAAACCAACCAGCATGACTCGGTATGTCACCCCCAGAGAAGCCTGCAAACTCCTCTCGGTTTCCGAAAAAACCCTTAGAAACTGGGACGAAGCGGGAAAAATCAAGACAATCAGGACTCCTAGCAACCAGCGGCGTTACGACATTGACTCAGTGTTCAGTAACGGGTTCGATTCAAGAATCACCGCCCTCTACTGCCGAGTTAGCAGCGCCAAACAAAAAGAAGACCTCAATCGACAAATCAGCTACCTCCAAGGAATCTACCCGCAAGGGCAAGTCTTCAAAGATATCGGAGGGGGACTCAATTTTAAAAGAAAAAGTCTTCTTGCCCTTTTGGGACAAGTCCTGTCAGGAGACATCAGCCAAATTGTGGTCTGCCACCAAGACCGACTCGCAAGGTTTGGTTGTGACCTCATCAAATGGATCTGCGAACAAAACGATTGCAAACTCGTGGTTCTCAGTCGAACAGAGCTATCTCCAGAAAGAGAAATGGTTGAAGATATCCTTGCCATCATCCACGTATTCAGTTGCCGATTGTACGGACTCCGAAAGTACAAATCTACTATCAAAGAAGATCCGAGTTTACCCGGAAACGAAATTAGCAGCGATTTGGAGAACTTGGATAGCTGCTAGTCGCTGGTGTTACAACCAAGCAATTGCTATCTTAAAAACCCAGAAAATTGGAAAATACGCTCTGCGGAAGCAGATTATGGATGGCGCACCGGAGTGGGTAAAACAACAGCCTTACAATCCCAGGCAGTTAGCAGTATTTCAAGCATTTGAAGCCCATAAAGTTGCGAAAAAATCGGGAGGTTCGGCTAAGTTCAGAACATTCCGAGATACCTCTCAAACCATCAGGTTTCAGACCGACAACTGGAAATCAAGCACGTTTTATCCTCAAGGGACCAAAGGCTTAAGTTTTAAGTCAGCAGAACCAATTTTGGAGATCATGCAACATGAGCCAAGTCTTAGTCTGATTAACGGTCAGTGGTTCATCAGTTATGCAGTTGACGAGCCTAAACCTGCCGTCATCGACTCAAGATTGGCTGTGGCAGTCGACCCCGGTGTAAGAACTTTTATGACGGGTTTCGACGGGCAAGAAATACTAGAGATAGGCAAGTACGATCTTGGCAGAATCTACCGTCTTGCTAGGCACCTAGATCAAATAATGAGTCGAATCGGCTGTAGCAAAGGGAGAAATTTTAAACGATTTCGCTATCGCTTGAGAAAAGCTGCATCTCAAATTAGAATCAAAATTAAAAATTGGGTTTCTGAGTTGCACAAAAAAACGGCGAAATATCTGTGTGACAAATACAAGGTAATCTTTTTGCCGACTTTTGAGACTCAGCAAATGGTCAAGAAAGGTAAACGCCGTTTGACCACGAAAACTGCTAGAGCAATGGTGACTCTGAGTCACTATAAATTCAAACAAACGTTGAAGCATCAAGCAGCTAAACAGGGCTGTGTTGTAGTAGACGTAACCGAAGAGTACACATCTAAGACCTGTTCCAAGTGTGGTCATATTCATACAAAATTAGGAGGCAGCAAGCATTTTGCTTGCCCCTCCTGTGGTCACAAACTAGACCGGGATGTAAATGGCGCTTTTAACATTTTGTTGAAAGCTTTGAGAGATACCTCTTTGACTGGAATTCTTACTGATTTCCAAGTCTTACCATACTCAGTAATCTCGGACTTCCGGGATTTGCCGGGTTAAATGTATCTGATACCCTGTTTTGAGGTGATAGTAGATCGCATTACAACCCTCGCGCATATTCGTTGTCTGAGGATGTCCACCCAATGAGAGCTGGGGGAATCAACGGTTCAAGAATTGCCCTTTCTGCATCATTGAGGTCTGTTAGATAAGGCTTCCGAGCCATAGGAGAGTCGCCCAGGTTGCTGCCAAGAGCGATCGCCCTAACTACACCCTTTGTAGTTACCAAGTTTTCTGAAAAATTAACCATGAACTCAACAATATATTGATCGAATGGAAAAGTTTAAGCAGGAGTTGGAGAAAACGCTGGAGGATTTGAATTCTCCGAATAATGTAGAATGCTTTACCGAAATCAGGCAGTGTCCGACAACTGGGAGCAAATCTCTACACGCTACTGTTGAGTTTAGTTCTCAACAAATTATCAGTAAGTTTGGGCCCAAAGAAGTTCACGAGCGACCCAACTATTTAACCCTTCAAATCAGCGATAGCCAGCATATTATAGTCTACCCTGAGCCTCTGCAATATATAAATCACAGTTGCAATCCTAATATTTTTTTTGATACAAAACAGAGCGTAGTGATAGCCATACGAAAAATAGAGATTGGAGAAGAGTTAACGTTTTTTTATCCATCAACAGAATGGTCTATGGCTCAAGGATTTGATTGTATTTGTCAAAGCAAAGATTGCCTGGGGCAGATTCAAGGGGCCATCCACTTACCCATAAATATTGCGAGAAAATATAAACTGTCGCAGCATATACAGCAAAAGCTAGGAATTGAGTCGAGGATAAACCATCTATAGCTAATTCCTTGTCATGAGGGCGATGCAACCCTCACAAAGAAATGCTAGTAAGAGGATGTCCACTCACCTGTTACTAATTCCCACCACTAGACAGCTTAAATGGCTACCAAAAATTTAGCTCTCAGTCAGCTAAGCGGAGAGAAAACTTATACAGAAATCGTTTTTAAACAAGTGTGGGGTAAGGTGGAAGCCTATCAATCCGCTCATCCCCAACAAAAAATTTTTCTGATGGCCTTTGGCGACACCACTCAGCCTTTGCCACCCACAGTGGTGCGAGCTTTGGTAGATGCAGCAAATCGCTTGGGCGATCGGGAAGCCTATACCGGATATGAAGACGTTACCGGAAACCCAGAACTGAGACAAGCAATTTGCACCAACTATTACCAGAAAAAACTGAGTATTGAACTCGAACCGTCCGAAGTTTTTATCAGCGATGGCGCGCAATCAGCTTTGGTCAACATTCAAGAACTGTTTGATCTAGATAATAGAGTGGCGGTACAAAACCCCACTTATCCTTCTTTTGTGGAGGGAACTTTACTGGCAGGTCGTCCATTGATAAACTTGCCCTGTCATGAAAACAATAATTTTGTGCCAAAGCTGCCATCCGAAAAAGTAGATCTGATTTATTTATGCTTTCCCAATAATCCCACTGGCGTGGTCGCTACCCGCAAACAACTCCAAGCTTTTGTAGACTATGCAAGAAGCCATCAAGCCGTAATTATTTTTGATGCCGTTTATAGCGAGTTTATCACCCTCCCAAACATACCCCGGAGTATTTATGAGGTCGAAGGGGCTAAAGAATGTGCAATTGAAATTGGCAGTTTTTCCAAAATGGCAAATTTTACAGGCTTGAGGGTGGGTTGGTGCATCATCCCTGATGCCCTTACTATTAAAGGCACTGTGCCCGGAGAATTAAATCACCTGTGGGGAATTAGACACTCTATTAAATTCTGGGGTACTGCCAATGTTGCCCAGCACGGAGCGATCGCGGTCTTATCTGAACTAGGGCAATCAGAATGTCAGAAAGTCGTCAGTTATTACCTGCAAAATGCTGGCTTGCTCCGGGAAGGTTTGGAAGCGACGGGGCTAAAATGCTTTGGTGGTATCAATAGTCCTTTTGTTTGGGTGAAGGCACCTCAAGGATTATCATCTTGGCAGTTTTTTGATAAAATGTTGCAATTTTCGGGTATTGTGGGTGTTCCCGGTTGCGTGTTTGGTTCAAGTGGCGAAGGATTCTTGCGTTTGAGCGCTCTGGGTCAGCGTGAGGACATTAATATTGCCATAGAAAATTTGCGATGTATCCCTTTAAAATATGAAAAATAACAAAACTTAGGTGTTGAATTATGACGATAATTAAACTTGATAAATATCCGGTAATTGATGATTTGAATCAACCAGAAGCAAATCTGATAGAGCATGTCAGAGAATCTCTAAGTCAGTTTGGTTTTTTCTATATTAAGGATACCATTCAAGCCAGAGTCTGGATAGATAAAGAACTCAAAAATCTCAAAGATTCGGTTGATGTCTATTACGGAGAAGATGCCTACACGGGGGAAGGGTCTGTTTTTCATGGAACTTATAGCAGACTTGACAATCCCAAAAATATTAATATCAATCACTACTTTGAATTGATTTCCCATTTACTGGGTATTATTTCTTGTGCTTTGGGATACCCGAAAGAATTTTTACAAGAAGTTTCTCAACAAGAAAACTATGGATTGTATATTTATGACCGCGAAGAAGAGTATATGGATTATATCAAAAAAGCTGATTCCCAAGAGATTTCGATTGCACCTCATAAGGATAGATCCTTAATTACACTTATAATTTCAATTGAAGGATTTGAAGGATATAGCCAGGAGTATGGCTGGTTTTTAATTCCAGATATTGAAGGTTACCTGATAGTCCAGGTAGGCACACTTTTGCAGAAGATAACGAAGAACAAATTCAAAGCAAATATCCATCGGGTTCGAGGATTTGATTCCTCAAAAGCATTATTTTGGAGTAATTTAGAGGCGGTTTCAACCACCGCCCTTATCTGTCCATAGCTGTTGAATCTTTTAGGTTGTGCCAAGTGTTGCTTTAGTAGTTGTAAAGCCTCCGGCGTAATTTTCGAGACTTTCCCAGGTGCTTTTTTCACGCTCTTGAGGGCTTCTAGTCCACCTTGTTTATATCGCTATCGCCAGCGATAGATCGTGGATTCGTCACGTTGTATCCGCTGCGCCAACTGAGACCTTGTACTCACCGCTCCAGTTTTAATCGAGTAGAGCATTTGCAGCCTTTCTTTCGCATGAGCCGTGACGGCTGGTCTGAGCCGATGTTGCTGTTGTTCTGTTGTCTCTGTGACTACCACTCTCAAGTGATTTGCCATTGCTACACCTATCCTTTGCCTCCTTCAATTTAGTGCATCTTCATCGGAAACTGGTATGAGCACGTTAAATCTGACAAAATATTCAGCCTATAATCATTACTATTGTCCCGATTCATTCGTGTTTTTAATGGACTCTTATCAACGCGGGCCATTCAACAGACATCTACTTTTAACCTTTATTAACAAGTTAGACTTAGACCCTAACTTGATTTTAAATCACCCTAACCTTCCCTCAGTCCTGTCTTATGGTACTATGGGTGCTTAAAAACTGTCCGAACTATTGTTTTAAGATAATCAAGTTTTTGTTCGAGTTTTTCACTAAGGAACATAAATTTGATTTACCGAAAATTCATCTGTACACTTATACAGATATACAGAGAAAATTATTTAGGATTGCTATATAAGTTTGACTGTGGGTATTGGTTGACGAGGCTCTACCATAACATCTGTCTCACTTATAACGTTTGTCGTCAACTATACTCCTACAAGAGTGATAAAAGAGGGTTAAGGGCGATCGCTTTCTGATTTATCTTTTTTCAGCTCTTGGCGTTCTCTGACTGCTTTAGCTGCCAGATGGGAAAGCAGGTTTGCGATGGTTCTATCTTCTTCTTGGGCCCAAGAGGACAAGGCTTGGTGAACGTCTTCTGGCAGTGTTACTGTGACTGGCATACGTGAAGGCATTGGCCGGCATGGTTTTTCTTCAATTGTCTTAAATTTTACACTGCAAACCCTTTCAGTATGGCGCCGTCTTCAACTCGGGCGATCGCTCCGGGATTGGTCCTTTTTCTGCTCTTGGCGCTCTCTAACAGATTTCGTCAGCAGGTAGGTTGTCAAACTGCTGACGGATCTGCTTTCTTCTTCTGCCCATTCTTCCAGAGCTTTTTGAATCTCCTCTGGCAAGTATGCGGTAACTCGTCCCCGTGAAGCCATTCGTTGCACTGCAAAACATCTCAACATAGTCCATCTTACGCTGTTTTGAGTTAAGACCGATAAAAGTATTTCGTTTTAAGTCAATTTATATTATTGTACGTCATTGTGTGTTATAATGCTACCTGTAAACAGTCAAAAGCCAGCCCCTTACTGTCGAAGGTTCCGGGCTGGCTCTGGCTCCAACATTCAATGGAGACGAATTCTATGATTACATATAAACAACGCTTGTGTTGTTGGGCGATCGCCCGTTTGTTACCCACTCAGCAATGGATTATTGTTGCCCGCTTCCGCAGTCGTTCTGATGCAGACGGGCATTTTCAGTTTCTGCGACAAACTATACCTCAGGTTAAGTTTGAGGTTGTCTTCGATTTAAGCGGGGACAGCAACCGTTTATCCGCCTTGGGCCGCTCTGCCAATTCCCTTGCCAGCGCGTTATAAATGGTAATTTTGCGGCTGTTTTGAGTTGATTCAATTTGGGCGATCGCACTTTTTTTGATAAGTGCGATCGCTCCTAATTCGGGTCATAGCAATTCTGACAATTCTTGTTTGAGTTGTTCGAGCGAAATTCCACCTTCTGTTTTCACTCTTGCCCTCGCTTCTTGTAACATAGCGATAAAATTAGGATTCAAGCTGAGGCTGACTGTTTCCATATCAGCATCTCGAATCGGCACCAACACTGTCGCAAGTTCACCGTCAACGGTAAGAATGATTACCAATAAACTAGGTTTATTGCCGATCGCCAACTGGTAGGATGCCGTAAATAGGTCGATCGCACGCCTGTCGCGGGCTGCCCCCAAAAAGGTTACATTGTATTTACTGCTTTGGGACCAAACACCAAGATTAGCAAGCAGAACAACGCTTTTACTCTCAGTATTGGCGTATTAACATTACTCCATCAGGGCGTTATGTATTGTCGGTTCCCCAAAGTTACCA
This sequence comes from Microcoleus sp. AR_TQ3_B6, assembly GCF_036702785.1. Lineage (NCBI taxonomy): Bacteria > Bacillati > Cyanobacteriota > Cyanophyceae > Oscillatoriales > Microcoleaceae > Microcoleus > Microcoleus sp. AR_TQ3_B6. Next base: position 10,690 of record NZ_JAUBVJ010000093.1, read on the forward strand.
GTTTCGTCTCCGCGCCGATGGCTCGAGGTGGGATAATCGCCCTCGCGGGTTCAATAACCTCTACTTAACAGGCGATTCGATCGATAATAGTTTCAATTCTGGGTGTATCGAAGCGACTACGATGGCAGGAATGCAAGGCCAGGGCAATTCTGCAACAGCAGTGCAGCCAGGAATATCATCGCCAGCAAATTATTGGCCAGAATGATGCTCGACCTAAACCTCAATCGCTTAACTTCGCGATCGCGGAGGGAGATTAGGCAAAGAAGATAGAGTAAAATCCATGCCGCAGGGGAAAAGTATTCAGATATAGGGCAGTATCTTGCCTGCGATAGTTCCCCATTAAACTTTTTAAGGCAAGAGTTTTGGGAGTATTTTCATCTTAGCAGTTTGGAAATACTCCCCTTACACCTTACTCAAAAAAAATCAAAAATGATTAACATTGACGGCTACCAGCTTCTCACTCAAATTTACGACAGTATCAACTCCACGGTTTATCGGGCTTTGCGACAACACGATAACCAACCCGTTATCCTCAAATTCCTCAAAGAAGACTATCCTACACCTTCAGAACTGGTTCGCTATAAACAAGAATATGAAATTACTCGCAATTTGAATCTCGATGGGGTGATTAAGGCTTATGGATTAAAACCCTATCAGCGGACTTTAGTCATTATCCTTGAGGATTTTGGCGCCTCATCTTTAAAACAGTTGATGAATGAGCGTAGGGAAGCAGGCACGCAGGCATTCCCCCTACTGAAATTTCTTAGCATTGCTATTAAAACGGCTGAGATTTTAGGCAGTATTCATGCAGAAAATATTGTCCATAAAGATATTAACCCCACGAATATTATTTTCAACCCAGAAACCGGGCAACTCAAAATTATAGACTTTGGTATTTCTACTCAATTCACCCGCGAAAATCCTACCGTAAAAAACCCTAACGTCTTAGAAGGTACTTTAGCTTATATTTCACCTGAACAAACAGGAAGAATGAATCGTTCTCTAGATTACCGTACCGACTTTTACTCTCTCGGTGCCACTTTTTATGAGTTGCTGACAGGAAAACTGCCTTTTGAAACAAATGATGCCCTGGAGTTAGTGCATTGTCATATTGCTAAAGTGCCAATTTCTCCTCATCAAATTAATCCAGAAATTCCCCCTGCCCTGTCAGATATTGTAATGAAGCTGATGGCAAAAACCGCTGAGGAGCGATACCAAAGCGGTTGCGGAATCAAAAATGATTTAGCAGAATGTTTGCATCAGTTACAAACCACAGGAAATATATCTGATTTCTCTTTAGGGGCTCAAGACATTTCCGACCAGTTTCAAATTCCCCAAAAGCTCTACGGGCGCGAGGCGGAAGTTGAAGCCTTACTGACAGCTTTTGAGCGAGTAGCGGACAATTCCCAATCCCAAATAGAAATGATGTTGGTAGGGGGTTATTCTGGCATTGGGAAATCATCCCTAGTAGCCGAAATTCACAAACCAAATACCCGACTGCGCGGCTATTTTACGGCGGGCAAATTTGACCAATTTCAAAAAAGTATTCCTTACTCGGCTGTTGTCACAGCCTTTAAGGGCTTGGTGCGGCAACTATTAACTGAAAGTGAAGCAAAACTTGAACAATGGCGCCAAAAACTTAGAGGTGCTTTTGGTGTTAATGGTCAGGTGATTATTGATGTAATTCCCGAAGTAGAACTGATTGTCGGCGCACAGCCAGCCGTGCCAGAATTAGGGGCAAGCGATTCGCAAAATCGGTTTAATATTGTCTTCAGTAACTTCATCCGAGCCTTTTGTACAAAAGAGCATCCCTTAGTCATATTTCTCGATGATTTACAGTGGGCAGACTCCGCGACACTCAACTTAATTGAACTGATGATGACAGATGCAGATATGCAATATCTGTTTTTAATTGGAGCTTATCGGGATAATGAAGTTAGCCCAAGGCACCCCTTGATGATGACGCTGGATGGATTGCTAAAAGATGGAGCTACTATCAATTATATTACCTTAGCACCTTTAGAACTAGAAAATATTAGCCAACTGATTGCCGATACATTATATAGCGACACTGATTCGGTAAAACCCTTGGCAGAATTGGTAATGAGGAAAACAGGTGGTAATCCATTCTTTGTCAATCAGTTTCTCCAAACCCTGTACGCGGAAAACCTGATAATTTTTGATTTCCCGGAGCATAGTTGGCAGTGGACTATTGACAAAATTGAGGCACAAAATATTACCGATAATGTGGTAGAATTGATGATAGGCAAGTTAAAGAAACTGCCGGCGCTCACACAGCAGGTTTTACGTTTAGCATCTTGTATAGGTGCTTCTTTTTACTTAAACACTCTTGCGATCGTTAGTGAAAAACCGAAAGAGGTAATTTTTTCTGACTTAGTTGTGGCCGTTCAGACCGGATTCATCTTGCTCACCTCAGAGTTAGATGAAAACCTATTAATTCAAGATTATAAATTTCTGCATGACCGCGTACAACAAGCGGCTTATGCTCTGATTGATGACAATCAGAAAAAAGCGGTTCATCTTCAAATTGGGCGGCTGTTGCTAGCGAATGTATCTGCTGAGCAACTACCGGAAAAAATATTTGAAATAGTCGATCATTTAAACTTAGCTTGGGAATTGATAACTGATGAATCGGAACGGGTGGAATTAGCACGATTGAACTTGGAAGCGGGGAGAAAAGCCAAAGCTTCAACGGCTTATGCCGCTGCTTTAGAGCAATATTTTACTACGGGAATAGAGATGTTGCCGGGAGATGCTTGGCAAGAGCATTATGATTTGACCTTTAGTTTATATCGACAACGGTCTGAATGTGAATATTTCTGCGGTAACTTTGAAAAGGCAGAAGAGTTATTTGATTTGATATTAACTCAGGCTCACTCTAATTTAGAACGAGCCGAAATTCAGAATATGCGCGTAATTTTTTATGATAATACAGGCAAATATTTAGAAGCTATACAAATAGCTTCAGACACCTTAAAAACTTTGGGAGTCAGTTTGCCGATCAGTAATAAAGCAGAAATTTGGTCAGAATTGGAATTAGAGTTACAGTTATACAGAGTTAGTCTCGAAAGAATCAAGATAGCCGAGCTAATTGATGCACCAAAGATGATTAACTCAGAAATAATAGCCTGTATGAAGCTTTTAGAAAATCTTACTGGACCTACTTATTTTACTAACCAAGACTTGTGTGCTTTGGGCTCACTCAAAATGGTCAATCTTTCTATTGCACACGGCAACTCCGAGCACTCGGCTCATGCTTATACTTACTGGGGAGCTATGGGAGCTCCAAGATTAGTTGATTATAAGGTTGGTTACGAATGGGGTCAATTAGGCATGAAGCTGGCCGAGCAGTTTAATAATGCTAGTTTATCTTGCAAAGTTCTCGATATATTCGGTGGTCATATTAATCCCTGGCGAAGCCATCTTAAAAAAGGTATTTCTATTCTTAGAAAGGGCTACCAAATAGGTGTAGAATTTAGAGATATTTGGGCGGCTTATACTTCTTACCATTTGGTGGTTCAAAGAATTATAGCTGGGGAAAACTTTGACAGTATTCTTGATGAGTCTAACAAATATCTTGAGTTTAACAAGCAAATCAAAAATTCTGCTTTGGTTGGGAGTCAGCAATTATATCAGTATTTTATCTTAAATTTACAGGGATTAACCCTGGACAAATTTTCTTTTAGCGATGAGGATTTTGATGAATATCAGTGCCTCCAAATGTGGGAAGAAAAAAATTTTATGACGGGAATAGTGCCGTATAACCTATTTAAAACACAAATCTTCTTCCTATATGGAGATTATAAAAATGCTCTGACAACCGCCAAAAAAAGCGATGAAATTCTCGTTTTTATTACAGGTATACCCAGTCAAGCCGACCATTATATGTACTATTCTTTAATTTTAACAGCTCTTTACCCAACTGCTACCAACTCGCAACAGCAGGAATATGAGGAAATTTTAAAAGTCAATCAACACAAGATGAAAATTTGGGCAGATAACTGTCCTGAAAACTTTTTGCACAAATACCTGTTGGTGGAGGCAGAAATTGCGCGTATTTCTGGTCAAGAAATAGAAGCACTAGATTTGTACGATCGCGCCATTGCTTCAGCTCATGAAAATGAGTATATTCAGAATGAAGCTTTAGGCAATGAACTAGCAGCCAAATTCTGGTTAGGGAAAGGCAAAGAGGAATTTGCCAAACTTTATATGAAACAAGCGCATTATGGCTACCAACTTTGGGGGGCTAAGCGTAAAGTAGAGGATTTGGAGCAGAAATATCCGCAGTTGCTACCCAAGGTATCTGCCCAGAAACAAATTGATTTGCAGACTACTGCTATTGACACAGCTTATTCAACAACGGGAGGAAATTTTCATATAGACTTGTCCACAGTTATCAAAGCTTCCCAAGTTCTTGCTGGTGCAATTATCCTTGACCAATTATTAGCAAAATCAATGAAGATTTTGCTGGAGAATGGAGGCGCACAAACAGGTTTACTGATTTTATCAAATAATGGCAAGTTAACTATTGAAGCGACTGGTCAATTCGATCCACCCAAGGTGGAAGTTTTGCAATCTATTGCTGTTGAAGCCGGCGACGATATGCCAGTGGGGATGTTTAAATATGTCGAAAGAACTCTGGAAGATATAGTGCTATCAGAGGCTACGAAAGAAGGTGTATTTATTAGCGAACCTTATGTTGTGAAAAATCAGCCTAAGTCTGTTTTATGTGCTCCTATTATCAATCAAGGCAAATTGCTCGGCCTTCTGTATCTAGAAAATAATTTGACTGCTGGGGCATTTACGATCGAGCGTTTAGAAGTCCTTAAAGTTCTATCCTTCCAAGCCGCTATTTCCATTGAAAATGCCTTGCTGTATCGCACTTTAGAAGATAAAGTCCAAGAACGCACAGCTCAACTAGCTCAAGCTAATCAAGAAATTAGCACTCTCAATGAACTGCTCAAAAAAGACAATCTGCGAATGAGTGCGGAACTCGATATTGTCAAACAACTGCAACAAATGGTGTTGCCAAAACAGTCAGAACTAGAAGCAATTGAAGGCTTAGAAATAGCTGGATTTATGGAACCAGCCGATGAAGTTGGCGGCGATTACTACGACGTATTGCAACAGGATGGTCAAGTCAAGATTAGCATTGGCGATGTCACGGGACACGGTTTAGAAAGCGGCGTGTTGATGATTATGGCACAAACCGCTGTCAGGACGCTTCAAAAAATTAACGAAACCGATCCAGTGAAGTTTTTGGATGTCCTCAACCAGACTCTGTATGATAATCTCCAGCGCATGGACTCCCCTAGAAATATGTCTCTAGCTATCTTAGACTATGCCGGAGGTGTCCTGAAATTAAGCGGACAACATGAGGAAATGATTGTGGTGCGCGCTGATGGAAAATTGGAGTGCATAGACACTATGGATTTAGGCTTTCCCATTGGCTTAGAAGCAGAGATTGGCGACTTTATAGCTCAAGAAGAAGTGCTGTTAAACCCAGGAGATGTGGTGGTGCTTTATACTGATGGAATTCCTGAAGCTTTCAATCTTAATAAAGCGCAGTACGGATTAAAGAGGTTGTGGCAAGTGGTGGTTGAAAATCGTCAGCGCTCTGCCCTAGAAATTCGGGAAGCTGTGATTGATGATGTGCGGCAGTATATTGGTGCTATGAAGGTTTTGGATGATATTACTTTGGTGGTAATTAAACAAAAGTGAGGTTTTTTTTTAAATAGTTCATTCTCTCTATTTTTACGAGGGATATTTAGGGGTAAAGGTGATGACAAAATCCACTTCTGTTAGTTGTATTTATCTCTGGGGATTTACAGTAAATTCGGGTTTATTACCCCTCTATCGGCGGTTTAAACCGCTACTATGGCAGTTACGCAGGCACGCTAAATGTAGCGTGCCTGCGTAACTCCTGCTAATTCAATTCCGCACCATCACAGACTTAATTACAGCATTCGGCTGATACTTATTAGTCTGAAAAAATCCCCCTTGACCAGCGCCATAAACTCCCGCAAATTGTTTCCCTTCAGCTTTGGAAACATAATTTTTTTAGTGGGTTGGTTGGCAAATACAAGCCCTTCTCTCGATTCATTCTCAACATTGTAATATAAAGTAGCCTTTCCGTAAATTGCCTCGGCTTGTTTCAGAGTCATTCCCGGCCCGACGCCCTGAACTGTTTTATAATTAGAATTCTCAGTCATCAAAAGTTGAATAACATCGGTATCTTTCAGCTTTGTACCCGCAGCGTAGATAATCCGATATTGCACTTTTCCCGATCGACTAATCGCCACAGCATCAAAGTCTACCATAAAAGGAGACTCTACCTTAAACTGCGCCGTGAAACCCAGAGCTTTTTTCAATTCTCCGAAAGTCATCCCCACCTTCGCCGCTCCAATTGTGCGATCGGAAATTGTTAAACTTGCAGCAGGTGTTTTTTGAGCAGCATTGGCAACTTCTCCCAGGGGATTTGTACCCCCAGGCGCAACAGCGGAACCGGGAGGCGAAATAAAAGTGAGGTAACTGCCGATCGCCAGCAAAGCAGCTATCATTGATCCAGACAAAACTTTAACATTCAACATGACTAATTCTCCTAGATTTCAAATGCGACTCTCTACGCGCATCTTTTGGACTATCCTGGGTATCACTTTGCTAGTTTGGATTCTCAGAGGCGTTGGCCTCTTGACATTCATTCCCGGTGCTGTTATTTGGATACTGATTTTGCTTTCTTTTGTTTCGGGTATCCTCAGCACTTTACTTCGCCAGTGAGCGGGCTGCCGGCAATTCACAAGAGTCATTAGTTAGTTGTTATTTGTTATTTTTTATTTGTTACATCCTTCTAGGCAGAGCCTGGAAATAAAAATCGGTCTGCTCTGACCAAGCATTTCTTGATGGTACCCGCCACGTGATTTATCCGTGGAATCAATCCAAAATCTCAAATCTAAAATCCTCAAGAAAGAGCATTTATCCGTGGGGTCAATCTCAAATCTAAAATCTCAAATCTCAAATCGATTGACTCCAATTCCCAATACTTCGGATCCGCGAGCGTACTTCCAATTCTAAATTACCCATTACCCCTTATTTTATATCGTTTGATTGCCTTTCCCACGGTCACATTTAACTGAGCGCCGATCAGCATCACCAAAGAAGAAAGATCGAGCCACAGCAGCAACACAATAAAAGTTCCGATCGTGCCGTAAGCCCAACTAAAATTGCCGATATGCAAAACATAAAACCGAAATAAAGCTGAAAAGAAGGCCCACAAAATAGCTGCAAAAACAGCTCCCGACAAAATAGGAATATCTGTTTGGCGGCGGCTCGGTCCGTAGCGGTAAACAAAGGCAAAGGCAAGTGATACAATTCCCAAAGAGATCGGCCACCGCCACAGCCACCAAACACCTAACAGTTGCGATTCCAAAGGACAATTGCCGGCGAACAGCAAGCAATTTTGGGCATCTTTTAAATCGCAATTGGCGACGGACTCCAGCAGGCAACTCTGGCGTGCAATAGCTTGTACAATTAAGTCGCTGACAAATACTACTCCTGATGCCAGAATCAATAGTATAATTGTGCCGATACTCAGCGCCAGAGAAATAAGTTTGGCTTTCCAAAATGGTCGAATTCGATCGCTCGGGATTTGATGGATGCGATCGAGTGCAGCCATCGCCGCGCTCATTACTCCAGAAAATACCCAAAGCGAGGCAAAAAAGCTCACCGAAAACAGCCCTTTACTGCGAGTTAACAAAATTTCTTTGATTAAGCCACCAATCAAATTCCGAACGTTATCGGGTATGACTTCGCCCAAAAGACGGGCCATTTGATACAGTGTTGACTGCAAAGGTTCAAACAGAGCGATCGCAGATAAGATAGCCAACAGTCCCGGAAACAGCGCCAGCATACAATGGTAGGCCATTTCTGCCGACAGCCCCGGCAAGCGCTGCTCACCCGCCTTGGCGCCGACTTCCTTGAGCGTGCCCCAAGTCAAACACCGACAAAACAGCCAAAAACCACCAAATTTTCTTTTGAGGGCTCGCAGCAGTCTCAAAAGCGCCTTAAACAAAGCTAAAATCAGGTAGCGCAACCAGTAAAAAATGTTCATAGCGCACAGGAGACGGGGAAGGGGAAAATAGAAAATGGATGCAGTACGCGGGCGCAACTGGAAATAAGGATCGTTAATTAATTAAGGCATTACCAATGCGCCATTGTTAATCTAAAATCTAAAATCTAAAATCTAAAATCTAAAATCAATATGGCTCAGGATGTCAGACAGTGGTTAGATGAAATCAAGCGGCTGCAACAGCAGTTAACAGAAGTTTCGCGCGATCGAGATGAGGCCGGTGAAAGTGCTGCTCAGTGGCGCCAACTCTACAATACCGAAGCCGAGCAGCGGCGGAATGATGCCAAATTAACTCAGCAAAGCATCGCTTCTCTGCAACGGCAGATAGAGCAATTACAACGTTTTTCCCCCATTGTGCCCGAAGAGGATGATGCTGGAGTTGCTCGCCAGGAGGAAGTCGCACAATTGCAAACAGTAGGCGAACTTAAAGCTAAGTTAGCAGAAGTTCTCCAAGAGCGCGATCGGGCGATCGAACAAGTTAAACAACTTTCTCAAGCCCTCAAACAAGAACAAGCCCGTCACGCCGAGACTAGCAAAAATTTAACTAGCGCTCTCGGAGATGCCGTTGACTTACTTACGAAAGCAAAAAGTTCTTCCCCTGCAAAGACAGAGATATCATATGCTTTAGAGATAGTACCTACTCGCACGGAAAATCCGGGAGAAACTGCTCTGGAAATCCGCCAAACTTCCGCCCAAACCGGCAAAACTCCCGCCCAGCTTCCACATTCTAAACATCAGTTACTGGATCTACCGCCCTTTGGGAATTAGGAATTAAAAATTCAGGAATTGTCGGCATGGCGATTACCATCGGCAGGTGGGATTTAGTCACCGATGCGTTGTTTTTGCTTTTACTGCAATTAGGTGGCATTAATTCATCCGCTTTTTTATGATTCTCCATCTATAGCAATCCTCGCATCATTTGCATAATTATTGTAGGGGCAATCCCCCCGTGGTTGCCCGATAGATAGGGGGTAGGCAAAGAAAGGCACTACCCCTACAAATTTATCTGAATCATTTAGGATTGCTATACAGATAATCTACTAATTGATGTAACTGTACTATATCCCAACTTATAATCCGCATTCAATATTTTGAAAACTGCCCAAAAATATTCCTCGCGTCGTACCAACCTACAGTCTTTAGATAGAACTTAATCGAGCTACATTCTACTACTATCGACAACGACTGATGCGCGAGGAAACTTCATGAAGGCAGAGATATCCCTAGTCTGGAAGAAGATGCAGAGCATGATCGACGGCTTTACGATCCTGCTGCCTAATATTGTGCTGGCGTTAATTGTCTTTGCAATCTTTTTCTGGTTTGGCAGGGAAATAAAAAGAGTGGTCAGGCGAGTTACCCGCCACCACCACCAAGCTCGAAATTTGGGGCTGGTGTTAGGACGGTTGGCGCAGGGTACGATCGTTCTAGTTGGTCTGTTTGTTGCTCTTTCGATTGTAATTCCCACATTTAAAGCTGGGGATTTGGTGCAACTGCTGGGAATTAGCGGGGTGGCGATTGGTTTTGCCTTTCGCGATATCTTGCAAAACTTCTTAGCCGGTATCCTAATTCTGTTGACGGAACCGTTCCGAATCGATGACCAGATTGTGTTTAAAAACTTTGAGGGGACCGTAGAAAATATTGAGACCCGCGCTACAACAATCCTAACCTATGATGGTCGCCGGATTGTCATTCCAAATGCCGAATTGTTTACGAATTCGGTGACAGTGAATACCGCTTTCGATAAACGCCGGACGGAATACGATTTTAGTATTGGCTACGGCGACGATATTGATGGCGCCAAGCAGTTAATGCTGGAAGCATTGTACAGCGTAAATGAGGTGTTGAAAGATCCTGCACCCGATGTGCTGGTGCTCGATCTAGCAGAAAGTACCGTCAAGATCCGCGTTCGGTGGTGGATTGCTCCGCCGCGCCGAATTGACGATATGCGATCGCGCGACAAGGTAATTTGTGCTGTTAAAAAAAAGCTTGTGGAAAACGGCATCGATTTGCCTTATCCGACGCGACAAATTTTGTTTCACGACCAAACCGAAGAAACCGATGGCGATCGCTCCCTGCAGCGCGAAGGATGGCCCGCGGGCAAAAGTAAAGTTCCGAAACCTCGCACTATTGGCGGCTCTGTGGGAAAACTTGCCCAAGGGCGATCGCAAATTGATGACAACGGAAAATCTTAACCGCATCCAAAGTCATGAAATATGCAGGCAAATTCCACCCAACAACCGATCGTATAACTCAAGAAAAAAAGGGAGAACAGGAGAATCGAATTGCGCATAACTTCTTCCCTGTTCCTTCTTTTTACCTACTCGCAAAGCCCAAAGGTCTTCTTCCCTTTTCCTTCTTCTAAAATCCCATCGCCCCAGCTACTGCATCCAAACTCGGAGCAATGCCGCTTTTAAATAGATTGTTGCTGTGATTAATTGCCGTATCCGGGTCTTTCAAACCGTTACCAGTCAGGACGCAAACCACTGTCGCCCCTGTCGGAACTTGGTCTTTTACCTTCAGCAAGCCGGCCACAGAAGCTGCACTCGCAGGTTCGCAGAAAATCCCTTCCTCGGATGCTAACAAACGGTAAGCGTCGAGAATTTCGGCGTCGGTGACTGCAGCAAAACTGCCGCGGCTGGCTTCGGAAGCAGAGATCGCCTGTTTCCAGCTAGCGGGGTTGCCGATCCGAATTGCCGTCGCCAGGGTTTCTGGGTTCGCCACTGCTTGGCCCGTTACCAACGGCGCAGCCCCGGCTGCTTGAAATCCCATCATCTGCGGCAAGCGCGAACATTTTCTAGCTTGGTGGTATTGACAAAAACCCATCCAGTATGCTGTGATGTTTCCCGCATTTCCTACGGGAATGCACAGCCAGTCGGGGGCGTCGCCTAAAGCGTCCACCACTTCAAAAGCTCCGGTTTTCTGACCTTCCAAGCGGTAAGGATTGACGGAGTTGACTAATGTCACCGGATAATTGACAGCCATTTCGCGGACAATTTCTAAAGCTCGATCGAAATTTCCGGCAATCGAAATTACTTCCGCACCGTAAAGCAAAGCTTGCGCCAACTTGCCCAAAGCCACGTAACCTTCGGGAATCAACACGAAAGCTCGCATGGACCCGCGTCGGGCGTAGGCGGCGGCAGAGGCCGAAGTATTGCCGGTACTGGCGCAAATTACAGCTTCGGCACCAGCTTCCTTGGCCTTGGAAATCGCCATTGTCATCCCCCGGTCTTTGAAACTACCAGTGGGGTTGAGTCCGTCGTATTTCACGAGGACGCGCACGTCTCGACCGATGAGAGAGGCGATCGCAGGTGCTGGAATCAGGGGAGTATTGCCCTCTTGGAGAGTGACTACCGGCGTAGTTTCCGTCACCGGCAGGTAGGGGCGATAAGCTTCGATCAAGCCCGGCCAGCCGTAGCGTTTCGGCGAGGCTGCGCGGGCAGCGGAGTTAACAGCAGAGTCAGTAGCAGGTAGAATCAGGGTCACGATGTCAATGGTTTTAGGCAATGGCCGAAGAATTTACACTAATTTTAGCTCGATCGGTTAATTTGATGTTTAATACGATCGGTTCAGGTTAAAGTATCTTAATGGTGTGAGTAAGTAGAAATGTCTACACAATTACTGATGTCAAATAGTTCATCCACTCTTCCGAGACCTCAAACCGAGGCTAGCAATTCCGAAATGGCTAGTTCTTCGGTTCGATCGACCAGTTTTGCCTGCAAAGTAGATTCGGTGAAGTGCCCGTACCAAGCCGATCAGCAAGTTAAGTTCCTGCACCTGCAAGCGGAAATCGACTCCTTGCTGCTGCAAGTGCAAAGCCTCAAACAGCAACGCTCGATCGCTGGCTTGCCGGCTCAGGGCCCGAATTCTGGTAGCAACAGCAATTAGCAGACAACAGCCGCTAATGCCAACTGTGCTACCCCTGTGTTATAAAAACAAAGGTTTTGCTACCCGCAGTATTTTTTGCCAAAAGTGCTAGAAATTCCTAACTGCGGATAGCGATAGCTAGCATTTGCTAAAACGCGTTTGCCTACAGCTCAACTCGTCTGCCACAAGCTGGCAACGAGCTGACATCTTATTGCGCTTTTTGATGGCGCTAATTTGTTAAGCCATCCTCATGGCATACGGAGAATCGAAATCTATTTATGACAGCATCGATCGAAAAACCACTAAATTTGACATCCGCAAGTGACCCTTCCAACCTGCGCCTCAAAGATATTCTCAAAACCCTGCCGCGGGAAGTATTCGTCAAAAACCCCCGCAAAGCTTGGACAAAAGTAATCGTCAACGTTTTGTTAGTTGCTGTGGGTTACTGGGGCATAGCAGTATCGCCTTGGTATCTACTGCCCCTGATGTGGATTTTCACAGGCACCGGATTAACCGGTTTTTTTGTGATCGGCCACGACTGCGGGCACCGGTCATTTGCTAACCGCCGCTGGGTGAACGATTTAGTCGGACATCTCGCATTTCTGCCGTTAATTTTTCCGTTTCACGCATGGCGGCACGGACACAATTACCACCACAAGCACACCAACAAAATGGGCGAGGATAATGCTTGGCAGCCCATGACAGCAGAAGGCTACGCTGGCGCGTCCAAGCCTTTACAAATAGCTTATAGTTTAATATTCGGTCGGATGTGGTGGATCGGGTCGATCGCCCACTGGGCCAAAGTACACTTTATGTGGTGGCGCTTCAAAGGTCAACAGAAACAAGAACAAGTGCGGTTTTCAGTTTTTGTGGTTTTAATCGGTGCTGCGATCGGATTCCCGATTTTAATTGCAACCACAGGTATTTGGGGATTTGTCAAATTTTGGTTAGTGCCCTGGCTGGTTTACCATTTCTGGATGAGCACTTTTACGATCGTCCACCACACAGCACCAGACATTTCATTTCAAGAACCCGAAGAATGGAACGAAGCCCAAGCGCAGCTATCGGGAACAGTTCACTGCGATTATCCCCGCTGGGTAGAGTTTCTGTGCCACGACATTAACGTCCACGTTCCCCACCACATTTCAACTGCTATTCCCTGGTACAATTTGCGCCTCGCCCACAGCAGCTTAAAGCAAAATTGGCAAGATCATCTCTACGAAACAAAATTTTCTTGGTCTTTAATGAAGCGGATTGCCGACAACTGTCACCTATACAATCCGGCTGGCGGCTATCAAACATTGCAGGAATTTAACGCTAAAACAAAGTAGTTTGGAAGCGCGATAAATCCCCAAAAAACCCGGTTTTTAAAACAAAACCGGGTTTTTCGATATTAGAATACGTAGCTTTTGTAAGGAGAGGAAGGCGTACCCTACTGTCAATAAGCTGCTGTGCATCTAATTTGACCGTCAATTTTTATACAATTCTTGTGGAACGGGCATCCTGCGTGGAACGGGCATCTTGCCCGTCTATGGATTCGGGCATCTTTCCCGTCTATGCATTCAATTTATATGCGTAGCAGCCGATCGCAATCCGTACCATTATTAAATCAGTCATTCCCCATCTAAAATCTAAAATCTAAAATCTAAAATCGAATGACTTTCAATCCCAATAACTGTCGCAATGAAAGCGAAGTAGAAAGCAAACTCATTGTCAGCTATCTGCTACCAAAATTAGGCTATACGCCCGACACTTGGCACCAAGAAATAGCCTTTGGGAATATTCGTCTAGACTTCCTCTCATTTGCCACCCAAGTTATCCCCATAGTTGTCGATGCAGAGTCGCCGATGAGTGTAGTTATGGAGGCTAAACATCCGAAGGAAAATTTAGACCGCCACCTGCGAAAACTCAATCGCTATTTAACAAGTTTGAGCATCCGCTACGGCCTCATAACTAACGGTAAAGAAATTAGAATTTATGCAAGAAGCGCCGATAAGGTTAAGCTAGTCTTTAAGTGTGCTGGACAAGACGTGGAAACTAGAATTGAGGAAATTATAGCTTTAATTGGCAGAAATAGTTTAAAACCTATAAAAACTCCCGATAATCTCGAACTGGAAGATAATAAAATTAATTTAGTTAGTCCTGAGTTAATTAGCGAAGTCCCAGTACAACCAGGCAATTGGGCCACCGCCGAACCTAAGCAAAGTCAAATCTCAGAACCGGAACAAATACCTGAAAATAATCCCGTTAAACCTCAAGTTAAATCCGATGTAACCGTTCCCCAAAAAAGCCAAAATACTATGAAAATTATTGCAGTTTACCATAACAAAGGCGGCGTTGGCAAAACTACAACAGTAGTCAATTTAGCTGCCGCGCTGAGCAAGCAAGGTAACAGAGTCTTGGCGATCGACTTAGACAGTCAGGCTAATACAACCTTTGCGACTGGTTTAGTAAAATTTGAGGATGAAGAACAAGATGATTTGAAAGATTGCAACATTCTTCACGTTTTGCAGTCAGAAGATGGTTACTCGATAGGCGAAGTAGCACGCAAATCAAGTTTTTGCCATCCCAAAATTGATGTGATTCCTTCCCACATTGATTTAATGCAATATGAAACGGAACTCAATCAACTAGATTACAGCCGAATGATTTTAATTCAGAAACTAGCAGAAGTACAGGATAAATATGATATTGTACTGCTCGATACGCCGCCCTCTTTGAATCTTTACGCTAGAATTGCCCTGATTACGGCAGATTATTTAATTATTCCTTCGGACTTAAAACCTTTTGCCAATCAAGGACTGATTAATGTCAAGGATTTTATCAAAAAAATTAATGGATTCAAAAAACAAATCGGCAAACAGCCGATCGCAATTTTAGGCGTACTCCCTTGCAAAATCTCAGCTAATGCTAAATTTGTACAGTATAGTTTGCCCAAGCGGAGGGAGACAATTCCCAAACGCTACGGCCTTGAAATCATGGACAGCGTAATTTACGAGAGAGACGATTTAGCAAAGTGTGCAGAACAATTTCAAATCGTGGGAAATATGGAAATCGCCGATCCGATTTCAGTGCTGGACTTTAAACCAGATTCCATCGCCTCCCAAGAATTTGAAATGCTAGCAATCGAAGTTTTAGAAAAAATTGGTAAAAACTAATGAAAAAATTATTTCCGTCACTGGTTGCAGTGAAAAGAATTACATCCGCAGTGCCACGTTCCAATTTTGCCGAGGCTGAGTTGGAGAAATTAGCAAGACTGATTTTAGAGTCAGGAGGATTGATTAATCCGATAATTGTCCGCCGAAACGGTATGGATGCTTACGAAATAGTAGACGGAGACTTTGAATACTACGCGGCGGCGAGAGCAAAGGAAATAGAACCTCTCAAAGGCGAGACAATCGGAGCATTCATCCTGGAAGAAGAAAATGAAAAAATTCTCCTGGAACAACTTGAAATTCTCAGAACAACCGCAATCACTGAGAATTTAGTTGAGAACCCAGAAACCGGGTTTTTGTACGAAAATACTTCGTCGCAGCCTGCATATTCAATAAAAAACCCGGTTTCTTTGGTCGAAGTCCCTAATTCCGGTGAAAATGAAACTCCCCAAGAGTCATCGAGTTTAGAACAGCGACTAACAAATATTGAAGCCCAATTTGCCACTCAAATTAATGAATTAAAAGCCGAGTACGCCCGCGAACAAAAAGTTTTAGCCCAGAGTATACAAGAACTTGAAAACCGAATCTTACAACAAGTACCTCTGTTAGTTGAATCTGGGTTAACAAACAGAATTAATGAGTTGAAAGCAGAGTCGCCACCCGAAAAACCAGTGATGGTAGAGAGGATACCAGAAGTTGCAAACGTAACTTCCGAATCAATGTCGGCGTTGGAAGCACTAAATACTCTAGATAAATCTGGATTCTTGGCGAATTTTAAAGATGCTGGCTTGAAGTCTCAGATAATCGACAGAATAATCAAAGAACGAGATGTGCAGCCCTTTGTCTCATTTACAAGTGCGGTGAAACGTATTGAAGGGTTAACTGACAAAGCAATGATTAAAATAATTGATAAGTGGCACAAATATTCATAACTCGCAATTCCTGTCGCCACTGGCAACTTTGACTCAGTGAGTCTCTACGCCAAAAAAAGTAAAGATGAGTAAAGCAGTGGATCGTTGGTGTCCCGCAGGCAGTTAAACTCATCACAGCCGCTTTTTTTAAGAATTGCAGTAACTTTTGCCGGGCTGTCACCGCACAGCCAGCCGCACAGTTACAGCAGCAACGCGATATCTCCCCAGATAACCGAGTTCGATCGCAGACTTGGAATACTGAGGTCAAGAAACCCTTTAACTTACCAGAGTCTGGGTAAGGTGTTTGTATCGCACCTTACAGTTAGAGTTGTTGGGTTAGTCCGGCAGCACTTAAAACGCAGACTGTAAAGTGCAAATATACAACATAAATACCAAAACACCAGATTTTCATGACAAAAGGGGACTTGTAACAAGATGGATCGATCGTCCGATCAAAACCGAATAGTTGAATATTTGCGGATTAAGCCAATTAGTCACAGTCAGATTTACACTTCCCAAATAGCAGTACCAGAGCCTCAGAGGGGGGAGATTCCCCGCGAACGCCGCGAAGCCATCAGGAGAAGTTTAATCGAGCAAGGCAGCAACTTGATTCCTTTAATTGTGCGCCCCACTGAAGCTTACAGCAATGAAGAAGAATATGAAGTTGTCTGCGGCTCAGATTGGTGTATTCTTGCTAAAGAACTCGGCATCGAGCAAATGTGGGCTTGGGTATTTGAAATGACCGACGAGGAGGTAGCTGTTGCTCAAGCAGAAATGTTCCATTTAGCTCCGCAACCGACTCAGAAAACTGCACAAATTGAGACTCTACTGCAAAAATTTGAGCTCTCATTTCAAAAAAAGGTAGAAAGTTTAACAAAAGAAATAGAAAAATCTGTTAAAAAAAATGAAGAGCTGCTAAAAAAGCAAGTAAAAGCTCTAACTGACCAGCAGTTAGAGCGCGATCCAATAGAACAGATTAAGCGTTTGCTCGAACAAGTTGAAAAAACATTTCATGAAAAGGTAGATAAAATGGCTAAAAAAATTGCACAATCGGGCAGCGATAATCCGCCGATATCTGCTGTTATATCTGAGGTTAATCTTGCAGGTGCGTTGCTCCAACTGGATCAACTAGAAAAACTGCTGTCAATAAAATTAGAACGCACAATCCAAACAATTAATCAGTTTGTTTCAGGGGCGATCGAAGACGTAGAGAAAGACCTAAAAAATCAAATAGAAACGCTCCGCCGCCAACTGGGAGCCGCGGCGGCGCAGCCAGAAATACAGCCAGAGGCACAACCGAAAACCCAGTCAAAAACACAGCCTAAGAAGCAGTCGAAGGCACAGCAAAAACCTCAGCTACCGCAGTTGCAGTTAGAGTTGCCGTTTCCGCCCCCAAAGGAAGACTACGACACTCTTTCCCTGAGGCGATTGAAGGCGATCGGCAAAGACCGAAAAATTCGGGGCTACGCGCGCATGAAACGACCGGAAATTCTGGCGGCTCTCAGAGAAGCTGACGGCAAATAAAGCGGCAAATGCTAATAGTTAAAAACTAATTAGACCAATTGCGGTAGCATCGGAATAGTAAAAGCCATTCACCAGTAAACAATCACCAATAGTGCCACCGAAATTGCTCTCATTCATCTGCGTTAATCTGTGTTTATCTGCCATCATCTGCGGTAAAAAAAAGAGAATTTGTTAACCGCAGATGACAAGGGATTGACGCAGATTCACGCAGATTAAGAGAAGAGAGATATGAATAATTCCGATGCTAGATTTGATAGTGTTCTGACAGTATTGTGGTAGATGTCTTGGGGTGGCATATTTTAAGCTGAACCATCAAATGTCACCCTGATTATAGAATAACACAATAGTTGTGAAAACTGATAGCTCATCAATTCAAACTACTTATTGCCGCGTGTATCGGTGCTTCACCCCAATCGGAAAATACTCCGCATCGCCCGTCTCCGTTAATGTCACCACAGGTAACTGATATTCGGGCGGCACGTAATTAGCAAATTCGCTGTTTAGCCGCCGCAATTGCGCGAGAATTGAAGATGCGATCGCCTGCTTCATCTCCTCGTCGCCCTCCACCCCCGCTGCTAATTCCACAACCACGGATAAAAACCGATTTTGATCCGTATCTTCCTTGACTTGCAGTACAAATTTTCCCGTCACCCATTCCCGAATGGTGGGAACTTCTAAACCTACGGTGACATTTTCCGGGTAAATGTTAGCACCGAAGTAGGAAACGGTAAAGTGCGATCGCCCAAATACATAGACAAAGGGCAAGCAGCGAATTCCTCTGGGGAACTCAGAAACTTTCATAGCTGCTGCTTGCTGCAAATGTGCCACAGGGTTAAATCCCCATTCAGCCAAAAAATTGAGCATTCCTTCGTAACAAATTAAACCGCCGTTATCCGAGATGTGATAGCGTATTAGCGGGATGCCGTTGTCGCCAGAAAATAACAGCGTGCCGTCATTATTCACTTCAAAAAAGCGACTTTTCGGATCGTACTGCATCAGCGTTGGCAACCGCGATTCCCCGAAGAGATTGCGGGAAGCTTCCGGATTGTTTGCTAAAAAACGGCGGATGCAAATGCTCAGCGGTGTCTCGTTGCCCAAAATGCCGGCATCGGCAGTACCGTAAAGGCTCGCAGAGTTGTAATATAGATTGTCAGAATTAGTGCGATCGCTCACCAAACTCCGCCATTCTTCGCTAAACACTTCCCCCGCAAACACCATCTTAATTCGATATTTTTGCCACTCCACACCCCCAGCAATTCCGCTATCTATCACATCCTTGATAAACGGCGGATATCCCAACAAAACTACTTGCTCGAAATGCTCCCCAAGTTCCTGCACAACTCGAAATATTTCAGTCTTATTATTCCCAGGCGTCACAACTGTAACGGGATAACCCTTACTCGCTAGATAGCGGCAGCAATTTGCCGAGTACATTCCGCCTACCCAAGTTCCCAACGCAAAGCAAATGACAGCTAAAGTCCGACGAGTATCGGCGTAAAAACTGTCGTGAAATATTTGTTCAAAACGAGCTGCAATTTGCAATTCGTCGCTGATAAAACGCGGCCAAAATGTCGGGTTTCCTGTCGAACCCGATGAAACAGCAATGAAATCGCAAGTTTCTAGTTTGCCCTGGTAGCACAACTGAGGTAGCGGGTGACAGCGTAAATAATTCTCTTTGGTAATTAGGGGCAATTTTTGGAAGTCTTCAAAGGTTTGAATAGAGGCGGGATTGATGTTGAGTCCAGCTAGGAAAGTCTGGTAAGCTGGTACTGTGGCAGCGACTTTGTGAAAAAGCGCGATCGCCCCGGATTCGGCAACTCGACTCTGCTGCTGTTGCAATCGTTCCTCAAGCGGCGCCCTCAAAAACTCTTCAAACGCCCCAATTGCTCGCTGACGCTGTTCTGGCTGCATGATTTGCTCCTTAAAATGCGTATTTTGCACCGAGATCGCTAAGCGAGTCAATTAGTAGCGCGGCGCGACCGGATGGCACATTGGGCTGGACACTAAAAATTTGAATACATTTTGAGGTCGATCGAAAAGATGGCGCAGTCGATGACCAAGCTGCCGATCGACTAGTGACATCCTCCTGCACCAAATCAAAGATTATGGTGTAGGCTTCCCAAGAATCACTTCCTGGGTTTCCTGGTTGCTCTCTTGCGAGATTTCGCCACTTGCCTAGACTGAGTTGCCTCAGTCCCCGGTAGATCGGCTGCACAGGCGCTTTCGATTCCCGTCTGTCCAACGGTACTAAGGAGGCATATCCCTCGGTTTCTGATATTCTGACCTGCTGCCACATCTCTATTCGTTGTGTATCCACAGTGAGGACAGCTATGAACTCTAACACTCAGGTCTTTTTTGACGAACCCGCCACACTCAGGACATTCTTGAGAGGTCCCCCTAGCATCTACTTCGGCAAAGAATTTCCCACGCTTCCAGCACACATACTTAACGATGGTTCTGAATTGTCCAAAAGCAGCGTCAAGCATATGCTTCCCAAACATCCCTTTGGCACTGATGCGGTAATCCAAGTCTTCCATGAAAACCATATCACCAAGATCGCAAAGGGCATGGGCTTGCTTGAAGTGGAAGTCTTTCCTCGTGTTGTCAATTTGATGGTGAAGCCGGGCAACTTTAAGGCGTTGTTTTTCGTAGTTTTTAGACCGCTTACTTTTTCTCTTCAGTCTGCGTTGCAGCACTTTGGGCCTACCTTGCAGACGTTTAAAGAACTTTGGCGGTTTTACAAGAACACCGTCACTTGTTGCCAAAAATTTCTCCAACCCAATATCAACTCCAATGGGATGACCGTAGGGTGTTGGGTCAGGAACGTTGACATCACATTGCAGCGAAATAGATGCGTACCATTTATCGGCTTTCCTCAAGATTCGCACTTGTTTGACCACAAACCCTGTCGGGATAGGTCGATGCGGTAGTGCTTTTTTGTAAAGGGCGGAGAAAAATAGTAAAATAGAGCGACGATCGTGAAAGAGGAATGATGGAATGAA
>NZ_JAUBVJ010000094.1:0-16746 GCF_036702785.1 Microcoleus sp. AR_TQ3_B6
TCCTTATTCAACACTCACAACATAATACCATTATTGTTTATAATTGCTTATAAACTCAATGAAGTTTTACAATACCAATTTAATGTGAAGTTGCACATATCTCGATCCCCCTCGCATCTGCCTGATAGTCGGGGGACGAAAGATCGGACTCTTGTCCCCCCCGGACGCGGGGGGCGCCAGGGTGATCGGATTCTACGGGGCCTCATAAAAAATTGCTATTACACCAATTACTAATTACCTCTTATAGCGGTTCTCAAGCGTGGTGAGGTATGCCCGATGCCCTGCGCGGGCCGATGCCCTGCGAGGGCCGATGCCCGATGCCCGATGCCCGATGCCCTGCGCGGGCCGATGCCATCGGACTTCTTCCTTCTCCTATAGATCCCAGCACTTATCGCTTTTCAGCAGCGCTTCAAACTCATCCCTTGGCAAAGCCGGACTAAAAAAATAACCTTGAATTTCATCGCACTCGTGAGCGCACAAAAAAGCAAGTTCCGACTCATTTTCTACACCCTCAGCAATCACAGTCATGTTCATGTAGTGTGCCATTTGAATAATTGCTATGGTAATCGCTGCATTTTGGCGATCGTCTGCAATATCGCGAATAAAACTCTTGTCAATTTTGATCGCATCAAACGGAAAGCGTTTCGGATAACTCAAAGAAGAATAACCAGTGCCAAAATCATCAATTGCTATCCTAATCCCCATATCTCTCCACACCGTAAAAGCTTGATGGGCTGCCGTTTCCTCTTCCAAAATCAGACCTTCTGTCAATTCTAATTCCAGACATTTAGGATCTAGATTAGTTTCTCTTAATATCTCGGTGACTCTCTCCGTCAAATTTTTTTGCTCAAACTGGCGGGCTGACAGGTTGACTGCTACCCGCAGCGGAGGCAAACCCTGTGTTTGCCAAGCTTTAGTTTGCCTGCAAGCAGTCTCTAACACCCATTCGCCCAGCGGTGCAATCAATCCCATTTCTTCAGCCAGTGGAATAAATTCTCCCGGGGAAACTCTGCCCCTCTCTGGATGATTCCAGCGCACCAAAGCTTCAGCACCAATAATTTTTCCTGTTTTAATTTTTATTTGTGGCTCATAGTAAACTTCAAATTCCGAGCGTTTTAAAGCATTGCGGAGACAAGTTTCTTGAGTGAATATATTGACGGAACTATTCGCTACTTTCGCTATATAAAACTGATAATTATTACCACCTTGTTGCTGAGAATTGTACATAGCTGTATAAGCATTTTTTAGCAGTTGGTCTCCATCGCTGGCGTCGCTTGGAGATAAAGAAATGCCGATACTTGCCGTGAGGTAAAGTTCTGAGCCTTTGACAATCATAGGTTGGGCTACAATATCTAAAATGTTTTGAGCAATCTTGGCAGCCTCCTGTTTGTCAGTAACTGGTTGGATAACAATTGCAAATTCGGCAGCTTCCAAACGAGCCACAATATTAATGTTCTCCCTGCAGTTACTAAGCCGCTGCGCAACTTTGCAAAGTACCGAGTCGCCGATATCGTGTCCCAAGGTACTGTTAATCCGGTTAATTCGATCTAAACTGAGAGTGATAACGGGAATTATTCCGGGCAATTCTTTTTGCTTGTCTAATACCTGATTTAGTTGTTCTCGCAACAGCGAACGATTTGGCAAGTTTGTCAAACTATCGTACTCATGCCGGTGGAGAGCTAATTGAATAGTTGTGTGCAAGTTTTTTTCCTCAAAGGGTTTGACAATATAGCCGAATGGTTTGGTCGCATTGACGCGCCGCAAAGTGTTTTCGTCAGCATAAGCTGTCAGATAAACTACCGGGATTTGAAAGCGCGATCGAATTTCTGCTGCTGCTGTAATGCCGTCGATTTCTCCTTGCAGGTTAACATCCATCAAAACCAAATCCGGCCGACATTTAGCTGCTGCTTCAATCGCTTCCTCTCCCGAATAGACCATACCACTTATTCGATATCCTAGAGAGATTAAACTGTCTGAAATGTCCTCCGCAATGATGCTCTCGTCTTCTACTATTAAAATTTTCTTCTGAGACATCAAATTTCTCCTAAGAATGCAATTTGGGTTTGGAAAAGGTTATTTTAAAAGTCGTGCCAGCAGTTGCTAACAGTTCTATCTTCCCCCTGATTTGCTTAACTAAAGACCCGACCAGTCGCAAACCCAACGTTCGGGCTTTTCGATAATCTAAGTCTTGAGGAAAACCAATTCCGCTGTCGCTCACGGTTAGCACGAAAACTCTGTTATCTAAAGTGAAATCTATGTTGATTTTACCTTTCACTTGTCCTGTAAAAGCATATTTTAGGGCATTTGTCACAAGCTCGTTGATAATTAATCCGCAAGGAACAGCCGTATCAATATTAAGAGAACACGGCGCTATATTTGTTTGCAACTTAATGCCTTGTGCATGAATTTCATAAGCTTGGAATAAATTGTGGGCTAGATTTTGGATATATTCAGCAAAGTCAATGTTTGACAAGTCTTTGGATTGATACAATTGTTCGTGAACCAGGGCCATTGAGCGGACTCGGTTTTGACTTTCTTTTAACATTTCACTAACCCGGCTGTCTTGGATGTAGCGGGACTGAAGTTTGAGCAAACTGGAAATAACTTGGAGGTTGTTTTTGACGCGGTGGTGAATTTCTTTGAGGAGAACTTCTTTTTCTGCGAGGGATGCTTTGATGCCATCCTCGTCGCGTTTGCGATCGGTAATGTCCCGCACTACTGCTTGAATTACTTTTTGCCCGTTAATTTCCATTGCATTTAATAGCACTTCGGCAGGGAATTCTGAACCGTCTACCCGTTTGTGTATCCAGTCAAAGCGACAGCTACCTGTTTGCATTGCTGTCGATATTCTCTCTGCTGCTAGACTCGATGAGTCTTGTCCGTTTGGCTGAACTCGCGGGGAAAATTCGCTCATTTTCTTGCCGTAAAACTGTTCTTTATTGCTGCAGCCAAAGATTGCTAAGGTGGCGTGGTTGCAATCAAAAAAACCTTCTTCGTCGAGCAGCATTACTGCGTCGCTGGTGGCTTCGTAAAGGCTGCGGAATTTGCGTTCCGACTCTTGCAAAGAAGCGATTAATTTGGTTTTTTGAGCTTCGGCGCGCTTGCGCTCGGTAATGTCTATCCCTACCGAAACTGCTGCGGTTCCCTGATGATATTTCTGAGCTACTATCAAATAATTTCGGACGGAACCGTTATTTTCTAGGTCTATTTCTTGCCAGATTTGCTGAGATGAACTGGCAAAAAATTTTCGGATCAGTTCTCCAAAATTCGAGCCTTTTTCGAGAAAGTTTATTTCTTGACCGACAAAGCTTTCAGGAGACAGTTTGAATGAGGTTGCTAAGTGCTTGTTGACTCCAATATACCGCAAATCTGAACTGATCCAAGAAATTAGTCCGGGCACGGCATCTAAGACTGCGCGAAGTTGGTCTGTAGCTTCTTGGAGTGCTTCTTCCGATCGCAAGCGATCGCTAATATCTGTCGCGGTTCCGCACAAGCCTATAATAGTGCCGTTTTCAGCTTGGTGGACGATGCTGTTGACGCGCAGGTGGACGGGAGTACCGTCTTTGCGAATGTGTACTGTTTCGTAAGGAGAATTAGCGGTTTGTGGCTGAACACTGGTTCTCGCTAAAAGTTGCGCAAACATTTCTCTTGGTCGAGTTTTTTGCCCGGGAACTAAAAAATCTGTGAAGCGGCGGCCGATCATTTCTGGCGGTTCGTAACCGTAGATGCGTTTGGCGGCGGAATTGACAAAAGTCAAGAACCCTTCAATATCGATCGACCAAATCAATTCTTGGGAGGTTTCTACGAGGTTGCGGTACTTTTTTTCGCTTTCGGCAAGTGCTGCATTGAAGACTGCCGTTTGCTGCTGAAGTCTGTCTTCTAATTCTTTATTTGCCATGGACAGAGTTGCGATGGACTCCTCACGCTCGGTAATTTGAGTATAAACACCGACTGCGCCGACAACTTCGCCGTTTCCATCTCGCAGGGGTATCGATCGAATCGAGTAAATACCATGCCCCTGTCGGGCATTCCAAGTGCGATCGTTTCCTGCTAGTACCTCGGCAATATTTTCTAACATATTTGGCTGGCTGCTGTAAACTTCAAAAATCGACAGCCCGACACTTGCACCTGGTTTGAGTCCCAAATTTTCTAATCCTTTGCCTTCTGCAAGGGTTAACTTGCCGTCTCTGTCTGTTGCCCACAGGAAAATCGAGGCACAACTGACGGCGGCCAGCAGGGTTTCGTTGGCTTGTTTGAGCCGATCGATTTCTGCATGAAGCCGCTCCTGGGTGCTGTTTAATTCTACCGTTAGTCGATCTGCTTTGTGCTGCCAACTGGCAGCAGTGTCGCACATTTCTGCGAGATTGCGGGAAGGACAGATGGATTGGTTGCAGTGTGACATGGTTACTCTGGGCTGCACTGTATATTTAACCCCAGCCTATCTTTTAAGCATAAACTTTTTGAGTCAAATATTACAGTTAGCTGCGATACTCAGCCGAGCTAGATGCGATTGTTTAAAGCTAGTTTAAACAATTCAGGAATTGTGGCTCGCTCCGGCTTTCTGGCGACTGTTCAGAAATTGACAATCAGGTGAATAATGCCTGTGAATCGGTACTTCTACTCTAAGTATGTGTAGTCGTGCAAAAAAAAGTGTCGCAATCCTCGGCTGGCACAAAAACAGGAGGTGTAAATTTATTATATTTGTTTGCGTATATTCACGCACTGATGAATCGGGAATTGGGAAGTATTAAACACTCCTGGACGCACTCTCGATCTGATGTCCGGTCAATTACAACTCGTAAAAGTGTTGGTAGTTAGGAAGTTTGTCCGAGGGAGTTTTATGAGGATAGTCCTGAACACAGACTTGCCTGGCTAAACCCGGTTTATACGAAAAAAGCTCGGGTTTAGTGATAAAAAATATAAGAATAATATCGTTGACTTTTGCATCGAAATAAAATTTTCTGGAGTGAGCGCTCGCGGGACTTCAATTAATAGCAGTCCCCAAAATGCAACTGTAGGCAAGCTGCCAACCCATAGCCGATAACTCATTCCCAATTATTCAATTTTAAATTTTAGATTTTAGATTTTAGATTTGAATAATGGGAGGATTGAATAAAGCTAACTCACGGATTTAAATCTCTAGCAATCCTTGCAGGAGTCGTGAATTTTTGACCCCACCCCAACCCTCCCCGAAGCCGCGGGGAGGGAGTAAGAAATTCACAAATGATGCGAGGATTGCTATAACATCTAACATCTATAATGGTATAACTCCCCAAATTTTGAAAGTTTTGTCTATACTGCCACTGATAATAGTTTTACCATCGCTGCTAAAAGTAAGACAAGTAACAGAGTTTTGATGTCCGCTGAGAGTGTGAATATGTTCGCCGGTACTGGCATTCCAAAATTTGATATAACCATCGGCACTAGCACTGACAACAGTGAGTCCGTCGGGACTAAAGGCGATCGCATTTATCGAGTTAAAATGCCCGGCCAAAGTGATTGAACTATCTGGATTCGATAGCTGCAGCAGTTGAATATTTCTGTCCCAGCCGCCCTTCGCCAAAGTCTGCCCGTCTGGACTCAAAGCCAGACAATTCGCGTAACCTTTAATTGTTTGGGAGCATTCTCTGCTGCGGAGGTTCCACAGTTTAATTGTACCGTCAGAACTGCTGCTAGCGAGAGTTTGTGCGATCGGGCTAAAAGCAAGACTAACAATTCCTGCTTTATGAGCTCCCCAAGTTAAATGACTGCCAAAAGTACAGATTAACTTTCCCGTCTCTAAATTCCAAATTTTGATAGTAGTATCTGCCGAACCGCTGGCGATAACTTGACTGTCGGGACTGATGACAAGGGCGCTAATTTCCGCTTCATGTCCGAGGGCAGTATGCCGCAATTCTCCTCCCTGCCAAATTTCGATCGCACGATGTTTCGGAATATTTCTGCTCCTCACAAAAACTTCGCTTTCTTGGGAAAGGACAAAAGTTTCTTGAGCGCGGGGATACTTGTCAACGGTATAGAGTAATTCTCCTGTATCTACATCGCAAATTCTAATTATTTTCCCGTGCAAACTCGCCGTGTGAGATCCTCCGGGACTAATGGCAAGATTTGTCCCAGTTTTGACAGTGCGGATGCAGTCAAAAAGCTTGTAAGGCACGAAGTCTTTTAAAGCTTGGCGCACTAGAGGTTCTGTCCTCGATCGCAAAATTAAATAAGCAACTCGCTGCACTTCTGCTGCGGGGTCAAGCAGCGCCTCAATTGCTAAATTTAAACCAGCGCCTCCGTATTTAGGAGCATCTTTAACAGCGGCAATCCGCGACTCGATACTAGGACTGTTGAAGCGCTGCTTGACCCCGGCGATGCCTCCCAAAACTGCGCCGGCGATGGGGATTTGACTTTGGCCGCCGAGGACGGCATCATATTCTCTGGGTTGGTTAGAATTGTCTGCCATCATACGATTTTAGATTTTAGATTTTGGATTTTAGATTTGAAGAATTGGAGGATTGAAGAAAGCGAAGTCACGGATGAATTTGGGGAATTGTTATCGGATACTATGTTTTTAATTTCTACACAGATGAATCTGGGGGCTTGTACCCTGGCTGCTTTCGGTGACGCTCAATTATATTTTAGATTTTAGATTTGAAGAATTGGAGGATTGAACAAAGCGAAGTCACGGATGAATCTGGGGAATTGTTATCGGATACTATGTTTTTAATTTCTGCACAGATGAATCTGGGGGCTTGTACCCTGGCTGCTTTCGGTGACGCTCAAACGGCGTTTAAGCTCCAAACTTATAAGTTATTGACTGTTGCAGTTTATAGTATTATAATCAAATCAGCGTTTTACACAAAAATCCGAAAGTGATATGTCACACTTCACAACGATCAAGGTTCAGATCAAGAACGGCGAACTGCTGCATCAAGTGTTGGAAGAGTTGGGTTATCAAGTAGAGTCCAATGTGCAGGTACGGGGTTATCGGGGTGATAAAACTAATGCGGAGTACGTAATTCGGCAATCCAATGGTTACGATTTGGGTTTTCGCCGCAGCGGAGAGGATTACGAATTGGTGGCGGATTTTTGGGGCGCTCGAATTAATCAGCAGGAATTTGTCAATTTAATTAGTCAAAAATACGCGCGCCAAAGTTTGATGGCGGCGGTGCAGTCAGAGGGTTTTCATGTTGAAGAAGAGGAAACTTTGGCAGATGGAACGGTGAGAGTTGTAGTGGGTAGATGGGTTTAAGACTGGCGCTTGATTAACTCGTTTTTACGTACTAAGAGGAATCACTATGTGGCGATCGGCGATCGTACTAATCATCCTGGCGCTTGTAGTTGGCATTGTGGGCGCGATCGCCCTTGGGGCATACCGCTGGTATCTCGGTACCAAGGAACTGCGAGCGAATCTGGAAGCTGCAGGAAGGCCGATTGAACCTCTGACATTTGATGCGCGGGAAATCGCCGATTTACCCCAGCCCGTGCAGCGCTACTTTCGCGCGGTGCTCGAGGATGGACAACCGCTAATTGCAGCAGCGCGGGTTTCCCACGAAGGCACCTTTAACATGAGCGAAACTGCAGAAAAATGGAGCGCCTTCACCTCAACTCAATTGGTAATTACTCAGCGCCCTGGCTTTGACTGGGACGGGCGAATTGCCATGATGCCCGGTATCAATGCGTTTGTTCATGATGCCTACATTTCTGGCGAAGGCATCCTCCATGCGGCGCTGCTGGGCCTGGTGACTCTGGCTGATATCCGCGGCACTCCAGAAGCGGCACAAGGGGAACTGATGCGCTTTTTCGCGGAGGCGGCTTGGTATCCGACGAGACTGTTGCCGAGTCAGGGTGTTCGCTGGGAGGCGATCGACAATTCTTCGGCCAGAGGAACGCTACAGGATGGCGACACCGCTGTTTCCCTGGATTTCCGCTTTGATGAGGCAGGGCTAATCGCCACTGTCCGCGCCGAGGCCCGCGCCCGTACAGTTAACGGGGGGCTGGTGTTTGCGCCCTGGATTGGCCGCTTCTGGGACTACGAATTGCGAGAGGGTATGCGGATTCCGCGATCGGGTGAGGTGGCGTGGCAACTGCCTGATGGCTCGCTATTGCCCTACTGGCGCGGCCGCATCACGAATGTTGCCTATGAGTTTGCACGATGATTCTAGTTTGTGTTGTAGGGTGCGTCTGAGTCTGAGATTTTCTCGCCTATTTCATGGGAATAATCTGGCTGAGGCTAGCACTGGCCCAATCTCAGATCGATCGCGTTTATCAGTGGTATCGATCGCGAAATTCGGAATTTGCCGATCGGTAGTTTCGAGGATTGATGAAAGCGATATAATTAAAGCAAACGGGTAAAGGACAAATCTCTATGGTTTCTGCGATCGATACAGGTGTCCTAAGCTTTGAAGCATTCATTGCTACATATCTAGATGATATTCGGTACGAGTTAATTGATGGAGAATTAATCGATTTGGAACCGACGGGCCCCCACGAACAGGTTGTTGGGTTAATCAATCGCAAGCTCAACGTGGCGATTGACTTACTCAATTTACCTTGGTTCATTCCGATGAAATGCCTGATTAAACCGTTAGGTCTTAATTCAGCTTTTAGACCAGATATCGTAATTCTCGATCGAACAGCTTTGGTGAATGAGCCTCTGTGGAAAACTGAGCCAGTAATTACACTTGGTAGCTCTGTTAAATTAGTGGTTGAAGTAGTTAGCACCAATTGGCAGAATGACTATGCCCGGAAAGTGGAAGACTACGAAGCTTTACGTATTCCAGAGTATTGGATTGCCGATTATTTAGGTCTGGGAGGTAAGCGTTACATCGGTTCGCAGAAACAGCCTGTAGTTACAATTTATCAGTTAATTGAAGGAGTTTATCAAAGAGAACAATTTCGAGCAAGTGAAGCTCTAGTTTCCCCAACATTTCCAGACTTAAATTTGGTTGCAGAACAGATATTTCTGGCGGGTGAGTAGTTATATCATGTCCGGTCGATTACCCGACCTCAGGTAGGGGCGGGTTCACAAACAATATCTGCCAACAATCGACCATCTCAAAAACCCGCCCGGTCGGGATATTATGGTCAATCGATAGGACATGATATTACAGTATTTTTCAGGTAAGTAGGTAGGTGCAGAAATAGAGGACACGGCAGTGCCGTTTCCCTACGGCGCTCCATCAGTAAGTTGTGCCTGTGGAACGAAATCGAACACTTTTTTTTCTAACAATATTTGTCATAAATGGTCTGAATAAATTTAGGTGGGTGGCAAGATATCTAGTTCTAAATCCGGTTTCTGGGAAGTATGCAAAGCGTGAGAAACCCGGTTTCTTACGAAATTTGGGTTGGGTGGCGAAATATCTCGGAAGAAACCGGGTTTCTGGGAATTATGCACAACGCCTGAAATATCTCCTTTGTTTAGCTTCACTAAATTGGCTGTCCATCTTCCAGGGTGTAAATATCAGGCTCATCTTGCAGGAATTGAAATGCTCCTGCGTTTTGGGCTAACTGGGTTATTTCCACATTAGAAGGATAGGGGATATTATTAAATAGTTTTGCTTTTATTAGCAATTGCTCGTCTTCTGAGAGTGTCTGGATGATTTGTACTAAAGATTCAATGAGTTTTGTGTTCATAGCTTAAAATAGCTAGGGAGATTTTATTTTACTTCAATAAGGCAACATTCGATGATTATAACAACACAAGTAAGAGCGTGAAGCGAAGCTATCTCGTAGGGAATCGCCCATCCAGTAAAATTCGGAGATAGCACAGATTTACTCCTCGAAGTCCACCTGCTTAACCTGCTCTAAAGGTATATCTAGCCCTTCTGCAATTTGTTCGTCGCTCAAGCCAAATTGTCGTAATTTACCGTCGGTATTGTCGATCGCGAAATCCAGATTTTGCCACTGGTTTCGAGGCTGGATGCGATACAATTAGAGTACACAGGTAAAGGGCTATTAGCAAAAAAAGTTAATTACCCATAAACATTACAGAGTTCAAGACAGCAGTAAGGGAACTTCCAGAAAAGGAACTCGCAGAGTTTCTAGAAGGGCTTGATGAGTTCCAAGCAGCTCTCGCCGATCGCCAGTGGAGCGATACTATACGAGTTAAGATAGATGCTGCTGTTGCTATGTCCGAACATACTCCACCGATGGACGGCGAAACCTTGATTGCAGGGATTTACGATCGTTTCCCAAAATAGCTTGTAGGCTGGGTTGTTGCTTTCATCGCAAGATGGAGGCAATTTCATTCTTGTTCTTCCTCGATCGAATCAGATTCATTCGCCTCCTTATTCTCATTATTTGACTCTTCAACTGTGCTGGTATTTTGATGGGTATTTTCCAATAAACCCGCCTGTTTTAACAAGTGTCTGAGTAATCCAACTTTTAAAGATTTATTACCGTGAATTGGCACAGAAATTCGGATTGAGCTTCCCGGTTTCCCGTAGATGTGGTGACTGCCTTGAACTCTTAATAATATCCAGTCATTACGTTCTAGCAGCTTGGCTAACTCTTTGCCCGACATGGAGTTCATATCGCAATCTCCATAATTTTGTCTCGCTCATTTGTCTCGATGGATTCAATATCTACACTAAGGCAACCTTCGATTGCTTCATAGAGGTTTTGCAGCAGTTCCTCGAAGGTTTCTCCCTCTGTTGCACAGCCAGGAATAGCAGGAACTTCTGCCCAGTATCCGCCTTCTTCTGCTTCGTGAATAATAATTTTGATTTTCACTTGATTCTCCTAATTTATTTTCAAAACTTACCTCTTTATTACTGTACCAGACTTTACTCCTCAAAGTCTACCTGCTTAACCTGCTCTAAAGGTATATCTAGCGCTTCTGCAATTTGTTCGTCGCTCAAGCCAAACTGCCGTAATTTATCAATTGTTTCAATCTTAGTTTGATTTTTGCTTTTCTGCTGCAACTCGGGATTTTCCGGCTGACTTTGATCGGGGGTAGGAGTGGAGGGATTAGGACAATTATTGACGTAGCTAATTCTGTTATTTTGAAAATTATTATTTTTACCAAGATTTATATTTTGATTTATCTGTCTTTCTATAACGGATTCAAGATTACTTTTTTTAACTTGTTCGCCAAACACTTCAGATAACATTTGCAAAAGTTCGTGACTAGCCTTTTTAACGTGCTGGGAGCTATAACCATAAGTTTCTGCAACGTCAGCATATCTTTGACGATTCAGTATGCCTGCGATAATCCTCCGCTGCAAGTTATTTAAACGTTTACCTGTGTTGGTATAGACAGCTTCATCGACAAATTGCAATATCTGAGGACTATCCATAGGTGGGATGGTGAGATAGGTATGGTTACTATACCAAACTTTTTCCCACTTTTTCCAACTTTTTGGGTCTCGCATCGGATTTTTAGGAAGTTCCCACTTTTTCCAACTTTTTTCCCTTTACATCTTTTGTGCGATCGGTCTAGCATGGATGAGTCTGACATAAGCATCTTACTAGAGTGTTTATTAACAGGTGCGGTGCGTAGTTGTGCCTCAAATCTAAAAAGGGTGTCGTCACCTAGTCCAAAACATCTACTTTACAAGCGAGTTGCCTAAGTTATAGACAAAATCAAAAGCAACTTCACTGTACGTTTTAAGTTTGGTAAAGCAATTGTAAAAATTATTTTTTTTTCAGGAGTTTATATGTAAAAGTTTCCTGTATTTTTTTTAGTTGAGGATTTCAGGTTGGATTAGAGTTGTTGTCGAACAATTGCAAAATATCGTTTTTACGTGTAGACAAATCCAGGTAAATTTATTAAGTGACAGAAGTAGTATATGACTGACCAAATCATTGTTGTAACTGGTGCTAAAATCCTCGAACTTGCCTTCAATGAATTTATTAAATCAAGTGCTGGAGAAACTGCTAAAAAACTGACAGATGAAGCTTTCATTAAAGCAGGTGAGTTACGTCAGAAGATTGTGACATGGTTCAAAAACAAACAGGATGTCAAGGCAGAAAAAGCAATTACCGCAATCCAAGAGCAAGGCTCTTCAGAAGCACTGAACAAGCTGACTACCTATCTGGATGATGAAATGGAGGCAGAACAAACTTTAGCTCAAGACTTGCGGCAATTAGCGCAGCAAATTATCAACATCCAGAACATAAGCAAAGAGCAAGTGCAGTTCGGTGATATGAAGCAAGCGAACCGCGACAATGCAAAAGGTTTTCAAGTTCAAGCGCATC
Source organism: Microcoleus sp. AR_TQ3_B6 (assembly GCF_036702785.1). Taxonomy (NCBI): domain Bacteria; kingdom Bacillati; phylum Cyanobacteriota; class Cyanophyceae; order Oscillatoriales; family Microcoleaceae; genus Microcoleus; species Microcoleus sp. AR_TQ3_B6. The sequence goes on from NZ_JAUBVJ010000094.1 coordinate 12,187, forward strand.
AAATCGATCGAATTGGTGATGATTACACCAAGTAAACCTTTATTCGATAAAACCCCAAGATGGAACAAAATAATTACGGTGGCAAGAATTATCAAATTAAGGCAGAGAAGATTGGATGGGTTGGTGATTTATACCAAAATTCATCAGTTACTGGGCAAGAACTGTTGAATAGAGGTATTCAACTGCTAAAGAACCAAGCTTATCGAGAAGCTATTGATGTACTGAGTGATGCGACAAAGACTGATCCGTCATTATCTGATGCTTACTATTACTTGGCAATTGCACTATTAAGTGGTAAAAAACCCAAGAAAACTGATGGATGGACTATTACAAGTATTGAAGAAAAGCTGAATTCAGCAGTTTACGGAGATGCAACATCTTCAAAATCTTACGTGCTTTGGGCAATTGTGAAGTATGGTTACTATGCCATGAATGGCTTTATAGAAAACTCTCCTACCTCTGCTCAACTCTTTAGTCAAGGTGAATCAATACAAGCTGAACACGCGAGAGAAATCCTTTACTACCTAAACGATCCTCAAAATCGTTACTGGATGTACTTGCACAATAAATTTGGAATAACTAACTAGAAAGAGGACAATTATTGCCATGAGTGTTTCTCCAATTCGTTCTGAAGCAGTACGCAAATATTTTACAGAAACTCCCATTAAACCCGAACAGCCTGACAATTCTGGAAATCAGAATCAAATGATTACGGGAGGTGTACTGCTTTTTGTTGCACTTTTTTTATTTGTTTCTGGAAATGGTCTTCTCGTATTGTTAGGCATGGCTGCGGGATACTTTGGTTTTCGCTCCCTGAGTAAAGGATATTCTGAATCATCCGAGAAAAAAACAAGTTATGAACAAGCTTGTGCGAGATATCAAAATGATTATGCAAAAGCAGAACCAAAGCCATCGGATGAACAAATGGATCGATGGATGAGTAGTGACATAGAAAACATCATTAAAGAGTCATTAAAAAGGCTGGGTTTAGAACATGATGATTATAAAGCAAATCCTTTCTTGCTTGGTGGACCCGCAGAGTTACAGGAAACACAGCTTGCAGTCGGTAGAGATGGTAAAATCCGATATTCACATCTCAACATTTTGATTGTTTTCCTCACAGAACACAATATTGCAAGCTATCAATGCACGCATAATCTAATTTATGGACAGACATTAGATGATAACACGCAAGAGTTTCCCTATAAGGAAATTACAAATCTCCAAATTAAAACGATTAATAAAAAAATTTCTATTGTTAATGGTCGGCGGGAATTTGCCAACGGGGTGCAACAATTTGCTCTCTATACAACTGGAGCAAATGTTATCGAAGTAGTCTATTCATTTTCGCAGAGTGCAGATCTCAATGGTGAGCTAGTCAAAGTTGGTTCTGAAGACACGATCGCAGCCATACGCAAGAAGCTAGAGGAGTACAAAAAGAAGTACGGAAGGTGAAACGGAATCAGCCAATTAAGTGCTCGCAGTTTTATGGATTTCTACAGTGATTAAAAAAGGAGGTTAACAAGTAATGGGTTGTCTTGCTATTTTCTTAAACTTACTATTTCCTGGCTTGGGAACTATTTTATTTACCAGTAAAAGAGTGCAAGGATTTATCCAGCTTTTTTTAGCTGTTGTTAATCTTATCCTTACCATAGTGACTCTTGGATTTTGGGGTATTATTGGTATCTTTATACATCTAGGGATTTTTGCGTGGTCACTAGCCTCTACCATTGGCTTTATGAGTGAGCAGGCAGCAAAAAAGGCGGTTCAGCAAGACCGAGAGCGTCAACGTTGATCCGTTATTTAGCTACTCCTGTGTGCCAAACACCACTATGTTGTTGCCAGATCGCTACTAAAATGCGATCGCGCCGATTTTTGTGAAACCCCCCTGGAAGTTGTAATTACTACGTTAACCTGCTACCGTTAACATAGATGCATCGTAGGAAAACAACCGATGACACTAACAGAATTACTCCCTACCATTAGACAACTGTCTGCGATCGAGAAACGAGAGTTAATCCGCATTCTAATGGCGGAAGAGGATATCAGTGATGAACAGGTGTGGAAGGATCAATTTGAAGCTACAACAGACGCTCAGTGGGATAGTCTAGCTGAGATAGTACGCCAGGAAATCGCTGCTGATATAATACTTTAAGTTCTAAGTATTAGGCTTAAGAGCGATCGCCCTTACCAAAAAAAACAAGTGTGATCGCCGACAGCTACCAAATAGTTTCAACGTGAGCATAGCTCAGAATCTTCTCATCGCAAGTGACCAAGGGAATATCATACCGCCGCGCGATCGCTACTAAAATGCGATCGGCTGGATCTTTGTGAAACTCCCCTGGAAGCTGCGTACTGCCAATTGCATCCAACGGATTCAGGGGCTCAATAACTGTACCTGAATGAGTTCTCGCTTGCGCGTACCACTGTTCGATCGGCAAAGGCAAAGTCAGCTTACCCAAACTCGATTTCACAGCAATTTCCCAAACTGAAATTGCAGAAACCAGTAAACCGCTTTGGTTTTCCTCAGCCTCGATCGCACGATTTGCCACCACAGACAAATTACTCGGATCGTGCAGCAACCACAGCCAAATATGCGTATCCAGTAAAATCATGTACCCAGCGCATCCCATAAATCTGACATCGGCTCATCAAAATCCTCAGCAATTACCAACGGCATCCCGCGCAGAGGATAATGCTTTTGCGCTGTCAATCCAGCACTCGAAATCTCAGCTAAATCGATCGACACAGAAGGCTCAGACTGCGACAACCGCGTCTGACGCAAAAAACTCAATAGCACCTGAAGTAAATCATCTGATGCTCGATCGATCTCATTGATTAATTCTTCTCGGAGTGTCACGATCGCACATTCTCCTTGCTAGACTTCTGTACCCATTATAATTATCCAAGAGCCGCTTTATTAAAACTTCCGCATCAGGGCCCAGAAACCGGGTTTTTTGCCTTGGGTGCTGGCTGCAACGAAATATTTTCCTAAAAACCCCGTTTCTTTCTAAAAAAAACATTGCCGCATCCTTGGCAATGGCTAAGCCACCCCAAAGCCCGTATATTCGCGCACATAGGGCGCTTGAAATCCCAAGATAATATCATCCTTTGCCACACCCATTGCCACCAACTCGTGCGCGACTCGCCTCTCCGTTGTATTCTGCTGCAACCAAATCTTGCCATCCTTAATATCCAAATGCAGCACACATCCATACACCCGCCGATGCCCATCCCAACCAACATTCGTCACCTGATAATGATCCCGCTGCGTATCAAAAAGCGTTTGGGATTCGATCGCACCATTGGAGATCGGAGTTGCCACATATTCAGTCAATAATGCTTGAATCCACTGACGATACTGCTCTAGTTTATCCATTGCACAATCACCTCATTCACAGGCTCGTAAACAATGCGGTTAACTTGATGCCGCTCTACCTAGATTCTTCAACTTTATTGTACTTCCCATCGCGTCTATCTGGAAAAGTGCGCGCGAGCGAAGCTATCCGGAAGGGAATCGCCCGTCAAATGCGATCGACCTTCTGAACAATAAGTCTATTCTGTGTTTGTAGATCGATCGACCTCACCCTCACCCTCATCCTCCAAAATCTCACCCAAATAGCGCTGCACAAACTCCCGCGCTGCATCTATATCGATCGACTTTAACGCCACAACCATCTTCACAAGCGTGTCTCCAGTTGGATCTATCAACTCATTAAACCAACGATAGACAACAGAACTTCGCACACCCATTGCGTGAGCCAATTTGTTTTGGCTAATGCCATAGGTGTTCAGCACATCTCTCAAAACTCGACCAGCTTTTCTCATGCACCCCATGATGCCAAGGGATGCCCCAACCGTAAATGACTACATATGTGTAGTGATTGCCATCTGATTGGTAGTAACTACACAATATGTAGTGATTAGTTGATTTTGAAGATGAGGACTTCCCAATGGCTAAAGACTTTCCAATCGAACCGCCCAACGACATCCAACAAGACCCAGCTCCCACGGACGATCGAGAAAACCGCGAACCCGTGCGTATCATGGTTGTTGGTTCCCGCCAAGGCATAACCGCCGTAGTAAATTGGCTGGTGCGACTAGGTTTTGCCCAAATGGCAGACTGGAGCGACTTGCAGCGTGCACCGAATACGGGCCAGTGGATGCGCGTGCTCACCAAATGGTTGCAGAAGAATTGAGCCAACTGACGAGTAGGGCGATCGCATTTCCTAAACCTGATGTTTGGGAATCGTGCGATCGCCCGTCAAGTTCGTAGGCGCAAGCCGGGGCGTAGCCATCGACCTTCTAATACAATTAAGACAGCGAACGTTGAGGATGAAATCAAGTGTTACTATCGAAATAGCGAGCGTGATTCCCGATTCCCACCATGACATTCATCAACCCCAAAACAGATTACGCCTTCAAAAAAATCTTCGGTTCCTCAGATAGCAAAGACATTCTCATCAGTTTCCTCAACGCCATAATTTACGATGGCAATCCTACCATTGCAGACTTAGAAATTATCAACCCCAACCTGCCGCCCCGAGTCGAAGGTTTGAA